>CAZKXU010000021.1:39544-39887 GCA_964556665.1 uncultured Bdellovibrionales bacterium
AGAATTTGTTTTGGGGTGTGTGAAAGTGTAGGGGAAAGTGTTGGGGAGAGAGATGGGGGGGGGAAGAAAGGAGAAAATATTGGGAAGAGCACTAGCTACTAAGCCCCGCCGCCACCGCATCAATAAACTTACCGGTACTTAGATATGAACCGGCTGGAGGCACTGAGCCATGAATGCAAGCTGCTAGATCTTTGGTCATTCTACCGGACTCAACTGTAGCTACGCAGACCTTCTCCAACTTCTGAGCAAAATTCATCAGATCCTTATTGCCATCGAATTTGCCGCGGTAATAGAGCCCGCCTGTCCAGGCATATATTGATGCGATCGGGTTGGTTGAGGTCTC
>CAZKXU010000022.1:0-37713 GCA_964556665.1 uncultured Bdellovibrionales bacterium
TGGACAACGTCACGACTGACGTTGCACAGTGACCTGACAAGCGTGGGTCCCGGCGCGAAGATATTTGCGCGCCGGGGCCCGGGACCATGTGAATAATTTTGGAGCCATCGAGGTTAAATAGAAGGATCGAAGATGGCTCCGGTTGCGGATAAATAGAGTGGCCTAAACAATCAGTGCATTACTGGGAACTGGGACCGCGGGCTTCCTGCCCGCTTGATCGAACTTGCAGTAACTAGGAGCGGGCTGGAAGCCCGCGGTCCCAGTAGGATTTTAATCAGACCTTAGAAACTAGCTCTATCGTCTCCTCAATCCTCTGCAACACCTTCTCTTTTCCTAGCGCCACCATGGATTCGAATAAGGGCGGGGTAATCTTCTTGCCGGTCACAGCGATTCTAAAAACCATAAAAAGCGGCCCAGCTTTTACCCCCATCTCAGTTGCTAATGGACGTAGTGCCGCCTCAAGGACTGTATGGGTAAAATCAGCTACCTCTGAGATTCTTCTCTTCCCGTCTTCCAATATCTTTCTTGCCTTAGCAGCATCTATATCCTTACTCAACATTGCTGCCATGTCGCGGTCGATCTTATCTTTCTTATTTTCGGCTAAGAACTGAAGCATAGCCGGTACTTCGGCTAAGGTCTTTACCCGTTCCTGCAGCATTGGAGAGATAAATCTTAGCTTCTCTGCCGAAACTGAAACTCCCTCTTTCTCCATAAACGGTGCGATACGGGAGAGAAAGCCATCAACAGTAAGATTCC
Source organism: uncultured Bdellovibrionales bacterium (assembly GCA_964556665.1). Lineage (GTDB taxonomy): Bacteria > Bdellovibrionota_C > UBA2361 > UBA2361 > CAZKXU01 > CAZKXU01. Next base: position 757 of record CAZKXU010000022.1, read on the forward strand.
TGATATATACTCCGTTCATCCAGGCAAGTTTACTATAATCAAATACGGCACTAGCCTTATTCACGTGCTGAAGCGAGAAAGCCTTGATCAATCCATCCCGATCAAAAACCTCCTGCTCATTCCCCTCTCCAGGTGACCAGCCGACAAGACAGACATAGTTAAGTAAAGCCTCTGGCAGATATCCCTGATCACGAAACACATCTAAAGATGATGCCCCGTGGCGCTTTGAAAGCTTTTTGCCATCCGGGCCTAAGACCGCCGGAAGATGACAAAACACCGGTGCAGTCCAACCTAAAGCCTGATAAAGCATAAGATGAAGCGGAGCCGAGGAGAGCCATTCATCTGAACGCATCAGATGGCTGATACGCATATCATGATCATCTACTACTACGGCTAAATGATAGGTCGGGAATCCATCACTTTTGAGCAGCACAGGATCTTTTAACGGGATATTTTCCCAACTCACTAATCCTTTTACTGCATCTGTATACTGAAGACTTGGCTTATGCGGCATCTTAAATCGAACAACATGCTTTGCATCAGCTGGAACTTCTCTAGTGCGACAGTAGCCGCTATAGCCGGGGGACTCTTTACGCGCCTGCTGTTCAAGCCGCTCCTTCTCCAGCATCTGCGGGGTACAATCACAACGATACGCTGCACCTTTGGCAATTAGCTCCTCTGCAATTTCTTTATACCGCTTTAGTCGTAAACTTTGAATGTATGGACCGCACGGACCTCCGATATTAGGGGCACCTTCCCAATACTCATTAATAGCCTTTAACTCCTCATGCGATGGTCCTTCATCAATCTCTATTCCAAGCCACTTAAATTCCTGTAAAATATACTTTATGGCGCCTGGAACTAATCGCTCCTGATCGGTATCCTCGATGCGCAGAAGAAACTTACCGCCAAAATGTTTAGCTAATAACCAGGAATAAAAGGCGGTCCTAAAACCACCAATATGTTGAAGCCCTGTCGGGCTTGGAGCAAAACGGGTGCGCACCTCTGTCATAGTTTAAACCTACCCCTTCAAAAGATCCAAAAATTCATCCTCACCAAGAATATTTATATTCAACTCCCGTGCCTTATCAAGCTTAGAGCCGGGATCCCTTCCTGCAACAACATAATCTGTTTTCTTACTGACTGAGGAGCTGACTTTTCCCGCAAGAGCTTCAATCCTGCGCTTTGCATCCTCCCGTCCTAACCTATCAAGTGTACCTGTTAAAACAAAGGTTTTCCCTTCCAAACTATTACCCTTTGCTCCTTCAAATGGCAAGATCCTAACCCCTAGGGCTCTAAGATCCGCTATTGTCTTAAGCTCCTCTTCATCACCGAGAAAGGCGAGAATAGAATCAGCGGTTTCCTCCCCGATCTCATGTATGGATAATAGCTCATCCCTAGTAAAAGTTAATACTCGATCGATAGTTCCGGCCGCCTGCGCCAAAAGAGTAGCTCCTCTTTCCCCAACATGCCTAATGCCAAGTGCATAGATAAACTTGTTTAAAGGTACATTCTTACTTTTTTCGATTGCATCAATAGTATTCTGGCTAGAAAGCTCCGCCATGCGCGGAAGCTTTTTTAAGTCATCGACCCTGAGGCGATAGAGCCCCGAGAGCTCAGTAACTAATCCAGCATCTAAGAGCTGCGCCACAAGCTTCTCCCCTAACCCTTCTATATCTACACCACCGCGGGACGCAAAGTGCAGTATCCTGCCTTCAAGCTTGGCAGGGCAGCGCTTCTCATCACACCGTAACACTACCTCTTCCTCACTCTTAACCGCCTTAGAACCGCAGGCCGGGCAGTTTGTCGGAAACACAAACTCCCGTTCTGTTCCGTTTCTAAGGTGCACTAACGGCGCTACAACTGCAGGTATAACATCACCCTGTCGTCTAATCACAACGGTATCCCCGATTAATAGATTTTTTCTTCTGATCTCATCCTCATTGTGAAGAGTTGCGCGGGCAACTATCACACCGCCTACCCGTACCGGTTCAAGAATAGCCACAGGAGTTAACGCTCCGGTACGCCCCACCTGGATTACAATATCTAGAAGCTTTGTATTAGCCTCTAGTGGAGGGAATTTTGCTGCTATTGCAAAACGGGGCGAACGCTGTCTAAAGCCTAACCTCTCCTGAAGCTCTGTCGAATCAACTTTCACTACCAACCCATCCACCTCGAAAGGGAGTGCATGTCGCTCTTCAACACCGTTACGATAAGATATTAGGATATCCTCTATCCCTAAAGCGAGTTTAATTCCAGGCGAGATAGGAAACCCTGCCTGCTCAAGAAATCTCATTCTTTGAAAATGTGAGTCAGGAAGCTCTATCCCATCTACTGTACCAAAACCGTAAGCAAAAAATGTGAGCGGCCGCTTGGCAGTGATACTAGGATCGAGCTGACGAAGAGATCCGGCAGCAGCATTGCGCGGGTTAGCAAACGGCTCCTCACCTGCAGAGATACGCGCCTCATTAACTTTTTCAAAAGGAGCCTTAAGAAAAAGTATCTCTCCGCGCACCTCTAAGACTTTTGCTTTAAAAGCATCAGCTCGCAGAGCAAGAGGAACTGACTTTACAGTTTTTATGTTAAGACTAACATCTTCTCCCTCAAAACCATCCCCGCGGGTTGCACCTCGAACAAAGATTCCATTTTCGTAGCGAAGAGCAACAGCAACACCATCAAATTTATGCTCAATACAGTATTGAATGCTACCTTTAAAACCATCTTTCTCCAAAAATCTTACAACCTGTTCGTGAAAGTCAGTAAGCTCCTCCTCTTTTAAAGCGTTGTTTAAGGAGAGCATTGGGATATCATGTTTTATTGTTGCAAACTCTTTAAGCGGAACTCCCCCAACTCGCTGCGTAGGAGAGTCAGAACGGACAAGCTCCGGATTCTCATTTTCAAGATTTTCCAACTGACGATAGAGGGAGTCATACTCAGCATCACTTATATCAGGACGTGCAAGGACATAATATTTATAGGCATAGTCATTGAGCTTAGTAACGAGATCTTCAATTCTAGCTTTAGGGGTAGGCATAATACGGATATATTAAGATTCTTTATATATAACTGTTTTTTTACGCTGTAAACTAAGTTTTGTAACTGAATTAATAGTGCACTACTCCCCAAAGACAGGCGCACCGATTACAACGCTATAACCGTAGAGTTTCAATTCTTGTTGCTGAGCATCTATACTACCGATATTAATCCTCCTTAAATCACCATTAGATCTGACAAGTACGTAGTCCGGCGCTGCATTTGACCTTGCTTTATAACCCCCTAAAGTTAATACTCCTATGCTCCCTATGAAATCACGCATCTGATCCATCATCTGATACTCCCTCTCAGTGCGAAGTCTCCGACTACTGTAAATATCTACCTGGCCTGTTAAAACTGTGAGTTCCTGTCTACTTAAGCACTCCCGATCAACAAGCTCTCTATGCCGCTGCACCTGATTTAATACTCGATGAACACTGCGACCACTATTAAACATCGCTATCCTCCATGGAATCAGATCAGGGTGCTGCTGAGCTGCATGCTCTACTAAGTGCTCCAAGTTGCGCAAATTAAGCTCCTTACCCTCAGCTAGTGAAAATCCAAGATCCTTAAGAAAACTATGCACGCGCTCTAAATCAGCCTCTAGTATCCTCGGAGGACGGCTGTACGCCAATGCTACTCTCGCCTCACGCAGCTGCTTAGTTAAAGTGTCTGCGTTCATTAAAATAGCATGATTTGTCAATCTCCTAAGCGCATCTACTGCTGTGTCACTAAACAGGAGACGGCTTGCGGCCCACCTGCTTACTATACCTGCGAATGCCTTTATGTCCCGATCTAGTGGCAATTCAGTTTGCGGGGCTTCATCATTATAAAAATAGCTCCTCTGCAACTGAATTCGTTCTAGAGCATAGTCTCGAGTCAACACCTCTACTCCTCCATCAGGCTTCATTCGAACAGTTGTGTAAGTTGAGATCACCGGTCGCGGCTCTCTAGTACTAAGAGAGATTTTAGCTAGTAAATCTCTAGGAATGGTTCCACGCCGTAGCGGCCCGTCATTGTAGCTTAACGGATGACTAAGTAAAAATCTTCCTACAATATCATATATAGAAAATCCATCTGGTAGCGACGTAAGGTGCACACCGATTCGGACATCTCCGTTTGGTAGGGTTTCTACTGAGAAAGCATCCTCGAAAATCTTGGTGCCATACGTGTCAATTGTGAAGGGTTGAACATCCCTATTGCAAGGGAGATGACTAAAATCTGGGGCACTCCTCATCTCATCAAAAGCATGGGCTTCAGCAAAAACACCGTCGACTTTCTGCAGATCCACTATTACTCCATTTTTGTCAGACAATCTAGCCAACACTATAGCCCATTCCGGAGATGCGTTTCGAAGAGCTTCTGCTAAAGGCTCTTCCATAGCTAAATTTGTAATTGTGATATCTCTCTCGAAAAGCGAGCTAAGCTCAAGTACAGTTGCTGAAATTTTATCAGGATTAAGTGCTCTAACGAAAAGACGTGTGTCACTCTCAGCTCTTGCAAAGTAGATCCCCTCGGGGAGTGAACGCATGGCAATTCCCAATCGATTAATTCCGGACGTAGAGGCGCTTGGGGAATAAATGAACATCACCGCAGATCTATAGCCTAATAGCGACTTTTCAAAATTAGTTACAAATGTCCTCGGAAGATCCTTCACTGAGTGCGTAATAACAATAACAGATCCTAGTCTAGCGATATTGACACTACCTAAATCAGCTGCGATTAACGTGGCGATCGCTATTAACTCCTCTTGAGCTTGCGCTAGATCAGGGGACTCCCAGATCGAGGATTGAAGTAGGTACGCACTCTCAGGTATCGCATCTCCTAGCAGCTCCGCATTTCCTACTATCTCTAAACGTACACCTGTTAAATCATAAAACTTATCCTTAGTTCTTTCAGGTTCGAAATTGTCTAGGCGTAAGACCTCTACTCTCACTGAACCTTGGTCATTCTTAGTAACCCTCCAAGGCAGAACTCTAGGAAGTAGACTGAAAAGTAATTCATGCTGATATCGTTCTTTGCTACAACGCCCGTCCCTCTCCTCTTTTCTCTTACAAGATGGAAGTATATTTAGGCAAACTTTTACTCCTGAAGCCTCCTCAAGTGCATCGACTACTCTAATCGCTTTTTTTACACTAATCTCATCTATACTAACACTTAGTCTTATTGAACTATCATGCACATCACGCTGCAACGATAGCTTGTCAGTGTTTAATACTCCCCTTGCTTCCGCTGTAAGATGCTCAAGTGGCAAACTCCAGTTTATTACAACCTGTATATCCTTATTAGGCCCGATCTTCTGATCAATACTGCCTAGCATAGTCAATAACTCCCATGCATTCTTCTCTAGCCTAAAAGGACTTTCATGAATTATTACTCTAAGAGTATCTCCATCAAAACTGATGGAGCGAGTCTTTATACCATTACTAGTGAGTAGTTGCTCGATCTCCGTTTTCAAAGCAACTATCCTATCCTCAGGCACAGGAGCTACCTCACACCCACACTCCTTAAGGCTAGCAGATATTCTACGGCTCATAGGCTCTGCCGGTGAGCCTATACTCTCGAGCTCACGTATTTCGGACCCTGCAAAATCGAAACGTGCATGCGGCGCGGCAATAGAGATCCTCGTAGGATCTCCTCTGTTGCATGTTAGACTATTTTCCCCATAGACTTTTCTTAATGCGGCTTCTATCTTCAAAGCTTCGGAAGTCTCATTAGTAGCTTTAGAATTTCTGGCAAGCTCTATCTTCCCATCTTTGATCTGTATTTTAACAAACGGAATTTCTCCTAAGGTATGGGCTGCAGATAGTGCCTGTCTCACAGATAGATGAAGCTCTTCCGGAGCTCTTATAAAGTAAGTATTAATACTACAACCGGCCCTTAAAGCTACCTGCATACAGAGCTTTCGTGTTGCATCTAAACCTTTGTTAGATGTTACAATAAGTACATTTACGGTTCGTGATGCAAAATCCCAACATAAATTATAGGAAGAGTTTTTATCCCGTGACAAAGCAGCTGCTATCATTTTTTCTACACTTTTTAACTCACTTTCAGTGACAGACGGTAGCGTATCGCTGCGCCGCAACTGCACGGTCTTGAATAAAGAGCGGATCTTGCCTGGATTAGTTAGATCTATCCGCGTCATAGATTACTGCTCCTCCTTATGCGGAAGCGGAAATGGATGACGGGATCTGTATCCATCCAAAAATGCTAATTTTTCCACACGCTGAGCATTAACAATTCCGTGCATGCGCCCTAATACTTCTATGTCAGCACGCAGCATATCTACAAGATTAGATATTCCCAATCCATCCTTCTCCGCTCGCTCTGAACGAACTAATTCTATTTCCTGTGCCAACAATTCCTTTTCAAACTCCTGTTCAACAAACCCACGGTCCAAGAGATAAGCCGCTAAACAGAGAGACACTCCTTTTAATCTGCTCGTCTTTGCTACTCCAATTAAGCTAGACATAATATCCTCTCTGTTGTCAGGCATAAGTATTTCTACCATTTTCCACAGCGCTTCATTATAAGCACGGTTTGGAACATACCCAGTTTGTAAAATTCCTAAATGAACACCAAACTTACAAACAAGATCGAGCTGTCTAATTAAATCTGGCAACTCCTCGCTTGTATAAAGCCTATCTCTGACACCATCTTGTAAGGCACCATGCATAGCAGCTAGGTGTACATAAAAACTTCTAATCGTACCTCGTATCCCATGTGCCTCCTTAAGCTCTCTCTCCAAGAATAATTGAAATTCCGCTCTAGATTTCCTACCTCGTTTTAATACAATTTCATTAATATCTGCACTTGCTCCTGCTATTAGCAAATCCACCTTTACTCCTGCTGTATCACGCTGAGCTATACGATCAACTTCTGCTTCATATTTATCCATCGCATCCACAAGTACATTCTCTGTGTAAACAGGATTTTGTAGTAGTCGCAGAAGATCAGTGCAAGTTGTTGAACTATTCTCAGCCGCCCGAACTAGCTTGATTGCAAAGTCACGCACAAGTCGCATAGCTTTTGATCTGATTTGCAAATTCGGATTGTGGATTAATCGCCATGGAGTAGCTGCTCCATAGATTTCTGCTGCAATCTTAAAACGATCAGCGCCCTCCCAAGGCCGAAGAATTGGAGCTCTTGGTTGCGTAGTTGTTGAATTTCTGAACCACCAATACTCTTCAATTATGCTCTTAAGACGTAATCTATATTTGGAAGATCGTCCATCAGTTAATGTATCTAGCGACAATGAATAGCTATCAGTCACACAACTGTGCGAAAGTAGCTGAAGCACGGAGCCTGCTCGCAGATGAGCTCTAATCTCCTCTTCCTTTCGAAGGTCTAAAGAGTGATCATTCACAGTAAAGTTACTATAAACAGCCTTAGGATCTAATTCACACTGTCTCTCATAACTACTCGTCGCTCCCTTCCAGGTTCTACCATAAAAGCCGCTAAGTAGCACTCTTGCCAATATGGCAGCATCAGTGCCTCGACACTCTCTCTTACGCTCCTTATCTGCACGATGATAAAGCTGCATAACGATCTCTACCATATCAGCAGTTGCTGAAAGATACCTCAGATTGATCATCTGCTTTGGCTGTAACTCAGCCACACGGATCCCATTTCGTTTCTCTAGTTCTTCTACAGTTACAAATCCTCTTGGGTATCTGCGAGGATCTAGGTAGAAAAACTTAAATCGTTCTGGATCATCTTTACAGTATGCAGTAAAGGCTACTACCCATTTTTCGTATAGCTTGGCCTCCTGAATTAGAACTTCAGGGAATGCAACCACCACTGGGCTCCATAACTCACGATACTCCTGCGGCAGAGAGCTGATCCTAGCTGCAACCTCATCCGCTCCAAGACCTTTTAAGACCTTACGAAATACACGCACAGGCAAGCGATGCATCTCTGACAATACTTTAGCACGGCCAGGGAACTCATTACGCTGTAGCTCCTCAGCTATACGTGCTGAATGCCTTGCAACGTACTTATCTGCTTTAGCTTGATCAGCGGGCCTAGCAGCAGTGTCAACAATAATACTATCCAGATCGTTTCTAGGAAGATGTGTTGGTGCTTTTAGGCTGTTATGCAGGAGGACACAGGTACTGACAAAGCTCCTCTCTAGACGTAAAAACTCACCTACTGTTATGCTCGGAGACTCTCCTCTCAACTCTATTGCAGTCAAACCGTCCCTAATTTTTATGAACTCTTCTATAACTGTTTGTCGCTGGTCTATATGTTTAAAAATGCATGGGTCTAATTGACTTGTGAAATCAATTATAGCCTGCATCGCTGCATCCCTTTCTTGTCGAGTAGCTAAACCTCCTCCGTAGTACTCTTTTATTCCTCCCACTATCGCCTTGAGCGCTGCAGCCCTAACTTCAAGGCTCTCCAGATCTACCTCACTACTGCGAACCTCTCCAGCAATCCCAAATAACGCAACATATCCAGCCTGATTGCTTAGATAGAAATAAGCCCGTAATAGAGAAAGCGGCATGGATGCTTCAGTAATTAACCTCTCAAGTTCAGGCACAAATGCGACAGTGCGGGCCTCAAAAGCCAAACGCAGATCCGCCAATTTCGCTTTGCGCTCCTGTCTTGTTACTTGATCCATACAACTTCAAAGTAAAATACAGCCGACTATGTTATGTGAATATCAGAGAATCATGTAGCATTTTCAGAAACTTATCTATCTGATGCAAAGATTATCCTAGTAAGGAGCAGTTCGAACTAAGAAAAGGCGAAAAATGCCCGAAAACACACAGCTTTATCAAGTTTGCGAATTCACCCGAAGGGTGAGCCTGCTGTCGAACTGTTTTCGGGCATTTTTCGGCCTAAAAAAGGGTTAGAACTGCTTTTTCTAGGTGAACTAAATCCGGCAACTGCCCGATTTAGGATTATAGTTTGTATCAGCTCTAACTTTAGGCTAGATTCTCTATCTACATATGAAACCAGACTATAGTATTAATTTTGACCCGAATAAGGTAAAGATCGCAAAAGTTCAGAATAGCGAGGAGATGCAGGCTGTAGGAAAATTACGTTATTCGATATTAATAGAGGAGCTGGGCTTCAGTTTTAGTGCAGCCGACCATACCAATAAGACATTAATAGAACCACAAGATCAATACTCGACAAATCTTTTTTTACTCTACCGCGACGATCTAATTGCTGCATGCCGCTCAACAGTTCTGGCTGATGGAGAGTTTGAATTCGGAGCGGAGTACGATCTAGATAAGTGGAAAGAGCAGTTTAAACCTAATGAGATCGCTCTTTTTTCTAGGTTTGTTTTTCATAAACGAATGCGCTCAGGCGGCCTATATAAACTTCTTTGCTTGAATGAATATGTTCGTAATCGCTCAAAGGGTGTGCGTCTTGCCTTTCTGGATTGCATACCGGATATCCTAGATCTTTATGTAGGTTTTGGCTTTTTACCGTTTAAAGGATCATTCTTTAATCCCAACTATAAAGCAGAAATCACACCACATCTGTTTTTTCTCCAGGACGTAGAACTTCTGAACAAGATCTCCTCCCCTATTGCTCCTGTAGCTTCGGAGTTTGCAGCAGATGACAAAGCTCGCCTATACTTTGAAAAAGTTTTTGCCCCACAATATGTAGTCAATACACGTGCAGTACTTAGCGGAGCAAGCGATCCATTCAACATATTTCTTAATAACATTGAGCTTAAAGCATTTAGAGAGACACTCCCTCAAAGAGCATTTAAAGCATCTGAGGTTATCTTTCAACAAACAGAACAAGGTGATGATTTTTTCCTTATAAGCGCCGGATCGTTAAAGGTAGAGGCAACTATTAATGGCAAGAACGAGCTACTAGGGACTCTTAAAGAGGGGCAGTTTTTCGGCGAGATGGGTGCTATTGCAGGTATTCCTCGTACAGCTACAGTCACTGCTATTACCAATGGTGAGCTTTGCGTCTTTAGCCGCTCCTCTATTCTAAAGCAGCTTGAACAGTTCCCGCCTTTAGCTATTACATTATTAAGAGTAGTAGCTGAACGGTTACTTAAAAATTTAAAGGTAGCTCGCAGAGTTGGTCTACCCGCTGTTCCAGCGCAGCCTTCATATAAGCTGGAGCCCTCTGAGATTGAGGAGTTATTGCGGCATTTTCCTGCTACTGAACTTAAGATCGGTACAAAATTATTTAAAGCGGGAGAGCGTGGCACCACAGTTTATATCGTTGTGAAAGGATCTATTGAGATCCTTGACGCCAAGGGAGATCGTAAAGATCTAGTAGAAGCAGGTGGTATTTTAGGAGAATTAGCAACTCTTACATTTGGCACTCGCATAGCCGGTGCTGCAACCCACCAGAATTCAACTCTGATCATATTAACCAAGGAGCAACTCCTCAGCTATCTTCAGATCAAACCAGCATTCGTAATAAATTTAATACGAAGTATTGAAAATTTAAGCCCGCTGTAGCGTTCAACTGGGACCGCGGGCTTCCAGCCCGCATAAGAATATTCAGATAATCCGCTTGCGGGCAGGATGCCCGCGCTCCCAGTCTGTTACACTATACTAGTATGCCTCCTACTTCTTCCCCTTAGTACTCTCCAAAATCTTTCTAGCTGTATTCATGATTAACTGAGGGACGTTTTTTGATCTTGCAAGATTTTTAATATCTGGGGCGTTTAAATAACGCATCCACTTAAGTGCGACATCCTGTGGGGTTTTTGGATTAGTAACGATGGCGTGTTTTAGTTTATAACTACGCATCCATTCCTTACTATCTGATATCGAACGAAGGATTAGTTCGGAGAGATTTCTACTATGTGCAAAATCCTCTACCTCTTTAAGAGTTAACTTTGGATTTTTCAAGACAAAACGCTGCACCATCTTGTTAGGATCAAAGATAAGAAGCTGTCGACAAACTGCGTTGCCGAACATAGCGAGCTTTACCTTTTCTGGAAGCTTCATACTGAGGAGTTTAGTGCGAATATCAGGCTCCCGTTTCTGTACCGCTTCTGGGTCATCTGCTTCATTATCCAAGAGCTCAGTTGCGAGTGTCTTAGAACCTCCACCAAGCACAGAGCTTGCCACCTCTTCTAGCTCCGTATCGTTTATGCGCTCATCTGCCTCTGCTTTTTTTAGCAATAGCTCTATTCTTTCATCTGTAGGATTATCTTCATTATTCATTTAAATCCGCAATAATTCGCATTCCTTTAAGAATAAGATGGGGATCATATAATTTTATTCTTGTAGAGTGCTTACAGAAGAGCTCGCCTAGACCGCCCGTAGCAATAACATTAGCAACCGGTCCGACCTCTTCTATAATTCGATCCAGTATCCCATCAACCATACAACCGTATCCTAGCACTGCACCGGACTGCATAGCAGCTATCGTACTTTTACCAACAACATGTTGAGGCCAAATTAATTCTATACGCGGCAGCTGCGCTGTATGACGAACCAGTGAATCGATTCCGATATTAACACCTGGAGCAATCACTCCGCCCTCATAAGCTCCACTCTTGCTGATATAATCAAATGTGGTTGCAGTACCAAAATCCACTACCAACGCAGGGACGCCAAATAGCTCCTTTGCTGCTACTGCATTTACAACCCGGTCAGCCCCTACTGTATTAGGATTCGAAATCTTAATCTCAAGTCCTGTTTTAATACCAGGACCTACAACCAATGCATCCAACTCAAAAAATTCCCTAATCAATCTTACTATACTTTGAGTAAGCGGCGGCACCACGGAGCTAACTATAGCCTTCTTAAATTTCGGTTGCTTTGAAAAGCGTCTGTGTAAAAGCCCAAAGATTAGGGCAGCATACTCATCGATCGTACGACCTGGGTCGGTCTTCAATCTATATTCGAATAGAAGCTCAGTGCCGTCAAAGCCGCCGAATACTATATTGGTATTGCCAAGATCAAAAACTAAAAGCATATTCTTCCTGAATTTACTACCCTTATGCCATCTGCCTCGCGCAGCAGCAGCTGTCCATACTCATCGATCCCTTCAAAGACACCTGCTCTAGTAGCCGAGCCAAGTTCGCAACGAATTGGCTTCCCGATAAAAAGCGCCGCCGCAAGCCATGCCTCACGGAAAGAGGCAAAACCCTCTACTTCAAATCTTCTAAAGGCATCCCATAGATTTCCAGCCAATAACGCCGCAAGCTCAGACTCTGTTATGCCCTTTCCACAGATCTCCTGCACTGAAGTTGTCGACACCTCAGCCTTGGGTTCACCTTCGAGATTAATTCCTATCCCACACAGTATATATTGACCAGTTGTATCGGTCAAAAGCTCCAAAAGCACACCCCCCACCTTCCTCAGATCTAAGGAGTAAATATCGTTTGGCCATTTAAGAGCAGTTTTGCATCCAAAACTCAGTAAGGTTTTATGCACCGCTACCGCACTAATCAGTGAAAAACATTGCGGCATGGCAACTGCCGACTTGGAAGGGAAAATGAATGTTGTTAACAGACCACGTGCGGGATTAATCCAGTTCCTTCCATGAGTTCCGCGTCCGGCGTGCTGTTTTTTAGAGATGACAACTCCTGGCTGCTCAGGACTTACTAAGGGTAGCATGCGCTTAGCCTGATCCATGGTCGAACTTAACTCTTCATAGCACTGCACCACCCAAGCAGCGTCACCAAGCTTGAGCCTAAGCTCCTTCTCCAATTTTTTATCTCTTTTTTCCTCTTCCAACTTCTACTCGCATTGAGATATCCACATTTGTTGCCTGCGTCGTCAGAGCACCGCAGGAGATCAATTTTACGCCGACACGCTTTAGCTCCTCTACCCGTCTTACAGTAATGCCGCCAGAAACTTCAACCATAGTGCGCGGAGCTATTTTTTTTACGAGCGACATTCCTCTCTTTATATCTTTATTACTCCAGTTATCAAGCATGATCATCTCTGGCTTAAAACTAAGCGCCACTGCAAGCTCATTCATATCACGCACCTCCACCTCTATGCGTTTACCTCTTTTCTTACCTATTAATTTTTGCAGTGTAATTTCAATATCGCCATTATTGGCATCTATATGGTTATTCTTGACTAACAGCATATCGCTAAGCGATCGGCGATGATTTTGCGCTCCTCCAATACGTGTCGCGTATTTTTCAAGCTCACGCCAGCCTGGAGTAGTCTTACGGGTATCCAATACAGTTATAGGCGCAGCTGACTTAACAAACTGTCTCGTATAACTAGCAACTCCTGAAAGCCTCTGTAAAAAATTAAGTATAGTGCGTTCAAGAGTTACTAGATTTTTAAGCTCGCCCTCGAGCATACAGAGAATCGAACCTGCCTTTACAGCGGCCCCCTCTCGCCTAAGCATTCTGACTCTAATTCTAGCTCCGTAGATTGATGCTATGATCTTGATCAGACTTAAGCCACAGATGACTAGCGGCTCTCTTGCAATAATATAAGCCGTACCATGGACTCTGCTACTAATTAAAGCCTCTGATGTAATATCTCCGCTTGGCAGATCTTCATGAAGAGCAAGCCTCACCAGGTCTTTTACTGCTTTAGTATGTTGCATTACTCCCTCGCCAACAACCAATCATGAGTATGCGATATAAGGACTTTAAGTATTGAGGCCGCTGGTACTGCAAGGAAGACACCCAGCAATCCAAAAAGGGAACCTCCTGCAACAATCGCTAGAATAATAGCTAATGGAGAAAGTCCTACAGTACTCCCTAAGACTCTTGGTGTTACGACAAAGCCCTCTAAGATCTGCACGACCGCAAATACAGCCCATACTAAAAAGACATGGTGTAGATCAGCATAAGTTACTAAGGCCATTAAAGTACTAAGTGCGATGCCGATTATAAAACCTAGATAAGGGACAAGGTTACCAAATCCGGCGATAAAAGCTATTAAGATTGGAAGCTTGATTCCTACCATCCACAAGCCAATCGCATATAAAATAAATAAGATAAAGCAGATGATAAACTGTCCGCGCACAAACGCAGAAACATATTGGTTAATCTCAAGCGCTATCTCCCTTGCTTTCGGCTGCATCCTCCTAGGAAACCAGCCCAACAGCCAGGCATGAATATTCGAAAAATCAAGTGCCAAATAAAAGAAAATAAAGGGAAGCAAAAGAAGATTTACTATTGTAAGTGTCAAAGAGTAACCTTTAAGCAGCCAAGCGCCAAGTGTTGCAAGTACTCCACCCACCGTCTCATTACTTACTGTCGGGATACGATCCCAGAGACTAGTTGACTCCTCTGTACTATTCAGAGCAGGAAGAGACTTCTCCAGTTTCTTTAAAAGTGGATCTGTCTTCTCTTTTGCCATGGCTACGTAGTCCGGCAGTCGATCTGACAGATCCTGATACTCGGTCATTAGCGTAGGCAACGCAGTCGCTATCAGTATAAATACTGAGATTAAACTTACACCTAGAATAGCAAATAGGCTGACCATGCGTCCTATTTTTTTCGACTGCATGTATGTCAGCAATGGATCGACAACGTAAGCTAAGGAATAGCCAACGACTATAAGGGTTACAATTTCCTTTAGCTCAATAGCGAGCCATAACAGTACGGCAAAAAAAGCTGTAAAAATAAGCCAGAGAGGTGGCAGTATTTTTTCCGAAGCACAGGATGACGGCATAGATTCATAGCAAGTCTACGCCATCGAGCGCGCTGTTACAACGTGGTTTTTTCTACCCGACTAAGCCGTAAATCGTTGCACCTCCTTTAATAACAGATCCATATCTAACGGCTTAGACATAATACTCTTTGCCCCTGTCTCTCTTAACATCTCTTCAGGAGCATCAGGCACAAGTCCTGACATCGCTATAACAGGAATTTTAGGATAGCTCTTTACAAGAAGCTCAAGTGCCTTAAATCCATGCGCCATTTTTTTATCACAATTTTTTGGTGTTGCTAGACGTAAATCGCATAATGCCAAACTAAATTCATTCTTTGAGCAGAGATCCAACGCATCTTCTATATTATAGGCTGCACTGACTTGGTACCCCATCTCCTCTAACATAAATGCAGTAGTCTCAGCGAAAAGTTCGCAGTCATCTAGGACTAATGCTGTTTTAGTGCTTGTCATAAATTGCTTAAATCGTATACCCTTATTATAAGATCGGATCGGAGCTTCTCTTACTTAACATTACGAATCAAAACGATTTCTCAAGTATCGTAATTTGTAAATAAATCAGACTTTATCGTAGCTAGGTAGGTGCTTTTCGTAGGGACACTTAGGCCGTAGCTACTCAATAACCTTGATTAACCTAAATCCGGCAGTTGCCGGATTTAGGCAACCTAGAAAAAGCAGTTCTAACCCTTTTTTAGGCCAAAAAATGCCCGAAAACAGCTCGGCAGCAGCCTCACCTTTTGGGTGAACTCGCAAACTTAATAAAGCTGTGTGTTTTCGGGCATTTTTCGCCTTTTCTTAGTTCGAACTGCTCTTTCTAGTGCTTCGCCAAATAAGTTTTTTCACGTATAGCGCGCAGCGTTGCCCCAGATTGGCACGCCTCGGAAGGAGGAAATCCGCAGCAATACTGAAGTATTGCGAGGATTTTCCGACTGAGAAGCGTGACAAGGTGGGGCAACGATGTGATGCTAGACGTGAAAAAACTTATTTGGAGGAGCACTAGGATTAATCAGATGTAGTAGAACATCTTTAATTAATACAGATGACAATAGCTCGGGGTTACTGAATAGATACATCAGGCCGATCGCTGGATTAGCTCTGTTACTAGGGATTCAGCCCGTTCAAAAATAGTCCCTGGATCCTCGTCCGAGAGCTGTTGCGCTAGGGTAAGAGCAGCCGTTCTATTACCGGCGTTAAGCAAAGTTCTAAGGTTAGCGTAACTTAAAATACTAATCTCAGGATAGGCTTCACTTAGTTCACGAACTAAGGTTGCTCCGGCACTAGTACGTACTAAATGATCGTAGCGTAGTGATGCCAATATCGCATGACACGCAAGCTCGTCATCCAGCTTGTCTTGATTGTGCATACCGATACTTGCAGATTTTAGCGCTTCAGCTAATACCTTAACAGTAAAGGCCGTGTTCCCTATTCTTTCAAAACGGTAACTTAGAACATTAAAGTTCATCAATGAAGCAAAATTTCTATACGGAGATGGAACGCTCTGTAGCTCTTCTAGAATATTTAGTATAGCGTCGGCACGGTGTTGCCGAGTGTGATACTGTAGCACCTCCGATCTACCTTCAAGCGCTATAGATGCAGCTCGCGACTTATTATTTACTAACTGACTTATCAGATCTGCTGCCTGTTCTACATTATTTCTATCGTATCCTAGATAATGCTTGCCTTCAGTAAAGAGCTCATCAAGACCGTTTCCGCAACGCTCTGTAAGTAACGGCGCCCCGCAAATCATCGCTTCAAAAACTCTAAAATTGAGATCGCTCTTCACCGTTTGATTAACTACGACCTCGGCATGCGGAAATATCTTCCACCACTCTCCCATCGTACAATGAAGCTTAACTCTTTTTCCTAGCTCTTCGAAGAACTTTGCTCGATCCGGATTGAGATTGGAATCAAGATTGCCGACAAACACCGCTTCATATTTTTTATGCATGCTTGGTTCGGCATTACGTGTAGCCCAGAGCGGCATCCACTGCGGAGCTGCACCAACTGCTTCAAACTCAGGGATATAATCCTTCTGTGCTACTAAAGTCGCATCAAAAAGGTGCGCAAGATATCTGTGCAAGACTATATGATGATGTGCATCGACAGAATAAAAAAGGGAGGGGATACCCTTCTCCTCGATGCCATTAATCATGAGTGGACTACTATTATCTAGAAAAACGATCCGATCTGGACGAAAGCCGTTAGGCAGAGATTCAAATACGGTATCTATATGAAGTAATGGCATCTTTAGAACGACATCAAGATGACTTGCAATACCGCAAGTAACGACCTCATGACCAGCCTTGCGCCACTCATCGGCAAACCAGTCTTGATTCAAGATCAGAATCTTCATGAGATCATTCCTCACTGGGACCGCGGGCATCTTGCCCGCTACAGACTACCTGCAACTTCGTCTGCGGACTGGAAGTCCGCAGTCCCAGCACAGCAAGGTTCAGTGTTTTCCACCCTAGCGCATCCCTGCCGCAACCGCATTACGTTCATTCATTTTAACTTCAATCATTTCGCGTAGCTCTATGGCCTTACTATGATCCACTTCGAAGATCATAATCTTACTTACCTCACTTAATGCCTCTTCGTATCGACCACGTGCGAATAAGCAGCCTGCTAGTGAATATATAAAATTAAGATCTGCTGGGTGCATATCTAAATACTCGCGCAGTACTTGCTCTACCTGATCTAACCGCTTTAACGGATAACCAAGCTCGATTATACCAAGTAATGCCCGTACGTTCTCAGGATTACTCTTTAGTGCTTGGCGATAATAACCCCAAGCTTTATCAGAATCACGATCGCCGTGCAGTGCTACTATTCCAAGACCAGCAAATGCAACATCATATCCTGGTCGTGAAGAAAGAGCCTCCTCAAACAACTGCTTGGCCATATTCCAATCACCGGAGTTTGCAGCTAACGCACCCTTACCAGACAATGCCCGCGCTGCTTTTGGATTACGAGCGAGAATATCATTATAAATCCTCTCTGCCTCGGTCAGGTTTCCTTCTATCACCGCAAGCTCTGCCTGCAGAGCAGTAGCTGTCTCTTTTTGCTCAGTACTGGCTGATGTATTCATCAAAATCGAGGTACATCCACTTCTAACCTCGGTTAAATTTCTCTTTCGCTTTTCATCTTCTAGTCTCAACAGCTCCACATCAAGATTAAGCGGAACAGCCTGATAGCTACGACTTTCACTTCTTAGTGGAGTGGCAGAAATGGATTCTGTATTATGTAACGGAATAGTTCCAGGCATTGTAACTGGAATCACTGGAGCTACGATATTTGGCTTAGCTCGCGACTCCTCGAGTATGCGCATAAGCTGCTTTACTCCAAGATGATCCGGCATCTCAGGTATTAATTTTGTAATAATTGCCTCTGCACCTACCAGATCCCCCATTTTATACATACAACCTGCCAGGCAGTATTGCATCTCTTTATCCTGAGGATGGATCTCTGCCCAGGTTTTTAATGCCTTTAGAAGATCATCAAATCGATTTAGTCGATATGAGCACTCTAGAAGCTGTCTTATACTTACAAGATTATCCGCATCAAAAGAGAGAGAGCTAATAAAATAATTATAAGCCTCCTGCACATTATTCTCCATTAGCTCACACATTCCATAACCACTCAAGGAACGTGAGTCTGAAGGTTGCACTGAAAGTGCCTGTCTTAGATAATGCTTGGCTTCTGATATTTTCCCCTCTGCAAGATATATGGCCCCGCGACTCCTAAGCAGCCTAAGATTATTAGGCATTGATTTCTCAGCCTCTGCCAACAACGCCTGAGACTGCGCATATTCCCTCTGCCTCGCAAGATTTTCAGCGCGCTCTAGCAGTTCATCTACATTCACGTCTGAGTTGGTGTGAGTTTCCGTACTCACGGAATTACGCCCTAGAATCTTCTGATAGGATTGCCAAGTAGTATCAATGAAAGCTTCCCAGCTAAATGAACATGCAAGTTCCTTCAATCCAGTTTTACGTGGTGCATAATAGGCTCCCATGACGGCATTATAAATTGACTTTTCATCCGCTGGATTGCAGTAAAAGGCCCTGTCTCCAAGATAATCGGAGGCAGTTCCATTATCACCAACCACTACATTGCAGCCATGGGCAGCAGCTTCAAGCGAAACTAAGCCAGGCAGTTCAAACCAGCTAGGAAGAGCATGCACTCTCGCAGCTGCATATGCGGCTGCTAACATTTCACTACTGATACGATCTAAAATGATCGTTCTGCCTTTCCGTTTAAATTGCTTAACCGCCGCAAGGTAATCCGGCTGATACGAGAATCCGCCACCTGCTAGTACTACTGCAATCTCTTCATTCTCCAAAGCCTTTAACAACATCAGCTGATTTTTGCGACTCTCAATTCTACCCACACACAGTACAAAATCCTTAACTCCATACTCCCGCTCAAATAGAGCAGCATCCCCTTTTGCGCCTACCTCACAACCATATTTAGTTTCAATAATTTCAGCACTACCTGGATAATCACGTCTAATAATATCACTTTCAACTCTGCCACTTGTGTAAAGTGCTGTTGCATTTGCCGCAGTCCAACTATTATCGAATTTTGGTGCAGGTTGCACAGCAACTGCATGCATTATACTATTTCGATACCATTCCCGATCCTGGGAGTGTCCAACATATTGCTGCAACCTATCTGCTGCCACAAGTGACTGTGTATGAAAAGAAGGAACATCTTCGGAGAGTGTTGTAACCACAAATGGAGTATTTGCAGCTTTTGCTCTTTCTCCAAGAGCCTTTAAATAGCTCGGCATAACGAAATTGAAGAGGTGCACGATGTCATACTGTGCTGGATCCGCTCGCCCTTCCAGATCCACGCTGACCTCCGCGCCGCGGGCCTTAAGACCCGCCGTCAACCTCTCCATCAGCACTGTGTCACCGCCGCGCTGAGTATAGGCATTAGTACGGTTTTGTATTAGTACCTTAATGGCTCTACCATCATCCGTGGATTTTCTATTCACTTCACACTCCTTGTTAAGTAAAGGGATAAACGACAAATTTTTAAATATCTTAAGCACTTTCTGAGCACTACGGCTCCAGCTATGTTCGTTTGAGTACGCAATAGATGCTTTTAGAATAGATGCTCTTAGTTTTTCGTTTGTAACAAGTGCTTCGACAGCCAAGGCTGCCGGGAAGCCTCCACTTATTCTAAAGACAGAGTCTGCAAAAGGAACAAATGGAGGAGCTACTGATGCTGCCACAAGCGCTCCTGCTCCAACTGCAAGTGAGCAGGCGCCAGATGCTTCATAATAATCTGAGCGGTAGTTCATCAGGACTACATCTGCTGCCGCTAAATACGTGGAAAGCTCCGCATCAGGGAGAAACTCTGTTACCCATCTGATCAAATGATCGATCTTGGCCTCAGCAGCAGCCTTCTTCAATTCATCATAATATTGCTTGGCCTGTGGGTGTTCTGAGTTTACCTTGCCTACTATAAATCCGCGCGCTTTAACCCCTTTTCTACTTAGATGGAGCACCGCCTCTAGTACTCCTTCCATCC
Source organism: uncultured Bdellovibrionales bacterium (assembly GCA_964556665.1). Classification (GTDB taxonomy): domain Bacteria; phylum Bdellovibrionota_C; class UBA2361; order UBA2361; family CAZKXU01; genus CAZKXU01. The sequence goes on from CAZKXU010000022.1 coordinate 20,910, forward strand.
CCTTATTAGGCTGGATAAATCCAAAGGAGAGAATCATATTCTCATCCTCTGCTACTCCTATTTTCTGTCTAAAACTAGCCTTGTCTGCGCTGCTAAAAGATTGAATATGTACACCGTGCGTTAGGACTGAGATTTTTTCTGCTGGCGCATCGTTTGCTACTACCTGCACCTTATTCTCCGCCGAATGGACCAGGATATGATCGACGTTCGCCGCAATTCTTCTTAAATCCTCCCGTACAGTATAGGTAGTATGCAGCTGCAATACTACCTTTACTCCGGAGGAACGAATAGAGCTCAAAAATTTTGAGAATGCCTCTGTAGGAAAAGGTCCATAATCATGGAAGTTTAGATAAATTAACCCGAGATTGTTCTCATAGATCTCGTTTTCCAATTGCGCATAATCGCTCGAACCCTTACTCCAGCAGCGTCGCACATAGGGCTCATCTGTTGCAGTCAATTTTACCCCTTGTTCAGACAATACGAGAAATGAACCTTGTGGAAATCCGCTGCATAGATACTTTGCGTATGTAGCAAGCCCACACTCCTGATTCCAGGTTGTAAGCACTCCAAATCTCTTAGCTTTGCTCTGTGCTGGTAGTCCCGCGCGGTTACATAATTCGGCTATAGCTGCAGCGGTCTTAGCCCAGGTAAAGCGCGGCCGTGCCATCCATAGTGCTGCTTCTGACATACTTTTTAACTTAGATGGATTAGAAAGTAACTCATCCAAAGCCTGCACTAATTCATTTTCACTGACTTCACTTAATAGCATTCCGGTTTCACCAGGAGTGATCGTCTCAGCTATGCCACCAACATTGAAACCTACGACTGGGCATCCGCATACCTGCGCCTCTACTGCAGTAAGCGGAAAGGAGTCGAACCAACGAGATGGAATTACACATGCTCCAGCGGTACGAAAAGCCTCAGCAACTACTGCTTGTGAAACAGCGCCATGGAACTTGATATCCGGAATCTGCTTTTCGATTGCGACATGATCAAAGAAATCACTTCGTCCCCACATAGTTGAGGAGCCATAGATGTCAAGTTTTGCATCTGTGTGCTTTCCTTTTATTTTTGCAAATGCACTGATCAGGATATCGATCCCTTTATCCATTACCAGAGCGCCTACAAAAACAATCCGTTTAAAATCACGATCGGCAGACACACCTTCTCTGAAAATTTCAAGGTCTGCTCCATTATTAATCACTGTGACGCGAGCGCAAGGAGCACCAGCCTGCACGAAGAGGGACTTTTGTGCTTCAGAAACGCAAACTACATTATCAGCAACACGACATAGAATTTCAGGACTGATGCCTGCAGCAGTGCCGCTAGGATCATGCGCCATAAAGGTACGGCTTAGGCAGAGAGGCTCTGCGAGTGATTGCATGATCGCCTGAGCGCGACAGGAAACGATGAGATGATAGTACCCCAACTCCCGTGCACGGGTGAGAATCGAGCCTACATCATAATTTGGCCCGAGATCCCAGTACTCAACTCCATCAATCACCTCTTCACACTGATTTTTAAGCTGCGCTGCAGTTACTACACGTGAGCCGTCCTTAGCGAGCGCACGCGCCAAGGCCAGTGTCGCCATTTCGGCACCACTTGAGACCCCGTGTGGATCAATCGGATGATCCTTATGTATAAGTAAGTAGCTAATATTACTCAAAATTCACCTTGCTCCCATCTCAATACGGTGAAAATACCATTATGCGAAGAGTATAGTTATGCAAGTGGTGTGCAATAATTCTAGGTCTCACTGTCTTACTAACTAATTGAATTATCACATGTTTTAAGTTGATACCGATTGCCCTCTGTCAATTTTTCGACACTGAATGTCTGCTCATCTTTTGATTGCAAATGAATTCTGATATCCTGGCTTGCTATAACTTAGTTTTAAACAAACGATGGAACCAGCAGGAAATATTACGAATTACGATAGAGCATCCTCTCTCTCTCTAGTGACAAAGCCTCCTTCCAGATTTTCAATTAGTAGTGCGCTCTCATTTTCCTTCTTAATCTTCTACTGCTACTTATTCTATGCTGATGTCGCCCCCTACTGGTTTAATCCTAAATGGACAACCGACGACGCTCTGCAGCAGATCTACCCTTTTCACGCCGCTTACCACCCACAGATCTTTAAGAACGACCTGATTACGGAGGTGATGCTGGGCTACCTGCCACCGATCCACTATTGGATCTCCTACGGCACCACTCTCTTAACCCATGATCCGATCATGATGGGCCACTGGGTAATGTTACTGCAGGTGGCACTAAGCTCAATTTTTCTCTTTCTAGCAGTACATACCTGGGCAGGCTTCGCTCCTGCTTGCTTCGCCGTAGCGTGGCTCCTACACACCCGACATATTATGCAGCGCTTAACTGCAGGACTTCCACGCGGCTGGGCAGCAGTTGTTTTTACAGCCTATCTTTTTTGCCTAGCGAAAAATAATCATCGCGCTGTGCTTTTCACAATTTTAGTTGGATGCCTGCTCCATCCTCCTGCTACTTTTCTTATAGCTTTAAGTTATGGCCTCTTTCTTTGCTGGAAGCTCTTGAGAGTAGAAACACGCTCGTTACACCTAAAACCGTTCATTCAGCTCCTCCTTGCCGCCCCGATCTTTCTCGTAGTTACGCTATATGTTCTGCATCGCCCCGAGTATATAGGTACGATGGTCTCGTATGAGCAGGCATCAAAAATGGTTGAATTTCAGAACCCGGACGGGAGATTCCCATTTGTGCCGCTACTCGAGCCCTGGCACGAGATCAGAATGTACGGTTTTCAGGCTTTTATCTCGCGCTTCTATAACCCTGGCAAAATTTTAAAAGGTTATGCCCCGCAGATACTAATCGGCCTTTTATCTATGCTCTTAATCTTTCAAAGGATTAAAAAAAGGGAGCTCATCGATGCAAAACTAATAACTTTTCTGATCGGAGCGCTAACTGTCTATTTTCTCTCTCGCTTACTGGCCTTTAAACTCTACGTACCAAACCGCCATCTCCAGTTTCCGTTAGCGATCTTTTTTATTACCACCTTTACCGTAGCAACCTGGCGGCTCTTTGCGGGAAGGCACAACCGCGCATGGCGTGGCATTGTTGGTTTGACACTCTTAGGCGCTTTTATTTTCACACTTTCTGGCAACGGTCTTCAAGGAACAGCCAACTTTAATTGGGAAACGGACAAGCGCGGAGGCGTGTATGAGTGGATAAAAAATAATACTCCTCAGAACGCCCTGATTGCCGGAGATCCTACCCATATTGATGGCGTTCAACTTATTGGAATGAGAAGAGCTTACGCAACAACTGAAACAGCTCATCCGTTTTATGATATTTACTACAAGGAGATGCGGCGCAGACTTGAGATCTCACTGCGTGCTCATTTTGCTCGTGATTTGAATGAGCTGTTAACCTTATTAGAGCCTGAAAAGATAGACTACTTTGTCTTCAAGCGCGCGCAATTTTATCCGGAGGCTTTACAGAGCGCATACTACTATGAGCCCTTTAAGGAACTGGTTAAATTACTTGGCTCGCGCCAAACTTCGGAGTACGCCTACCGCCAACTGCCAAAGGATGTTAATTTGGTGCAGTCGCCATATATGCCCTTTAAGGACCGTTATTCAGCAATAGTTGATCTTAAAAAACTAAAAGCTTTTTTGGATAAAAAAACAAAGTGACTAATCATAAAATTTACCTTCTGATTCTAAGTATATTTGCGGCTACAATTAGCTTGACTGTTTCGTACTCTACGCGGCTCACACCGCAAAATCATTATAACACCTTTCAAAAAATATACCCTGACAACTGGATTGAAAGTCATGCCACTATAACACTGCCACACCTCGCAGCTCGCGGGAACAGACTCCTTTTTGATTTTGATGGTTGGCGCCCGGATGCTGCTCCCGCAGAGTTAGAATTTACGGTATGTGGAGAAGCAAATAGCCGCGTCTCGATTGGTGCTAGTAGTGTAAAACACCTACTCGCGCTTAGGGGCTACTGTGAGCCATTTGTTGTTGAGATTGCTGCATTAAACACCTTTAGCCCAAGCTCTGCGGACACTCGCAGCTTAGCCGTACGTTTAAGATCTGTTGAGATAACCTCACGCTTTGGCCTGCCGATTCTCTCCCCTTTATTTTTGGGGAAGATTGCTCTTGCTATAGCTCTAGTTGCAATTGTCTTATTCTTATCCCTTACCTCCCCATGGAGATATAGCGCCTACCTAGTTCCTATCGCGGCTTTTTTCCTCCTTAATAATGCCTCCTATTATAACATTGGAATGCTTGAGCCGCTCTGGCTTCTTGCTATCTGCATGGCATGCGGAGCATATATTGCTGCGCGGCTAGCTCCAACTGCTTTGGCGGGCTGCCTTAACTCCTTTACCAAGCCAGGGCTTATTTTAGGAAGAGAGGGAGGCCTGCATTGGATTTTGCTAGCCGCAATCCTGGTCATAGGCACAGCACTTCGGTTTTACGGTTTAAATTTCGGACTTCCAAGTAATTTTCACCCAGATGAGGTCCCAAAAGTAAACGCCATTATGAACATGGTAAATCATGGGGATCTAAATCCACGTTACTTCCTACATCCTTCACTCCTACTTTATTCTACTTATGGAATGAATAACCTCTTTCATTTTTTCGGGGTGGTTGGAGAGTTTAGAGACACTGCCTTTTTAGCTGGCCGTACAGTCAGTGCTATCGCAGGAAGTCTCTCGATATTACTAGTCTATCTTGTAGGATCAAACATAAACTCGGCACGCTCTGGCATTTTGGGAGCTGCAATCCTGGCGGTTATGCCGCTGCATGTAACCTGCAGCCGCTACCTAAAAGAGGATGCATTACTTACCTTTCTTATTTTAGCAACAGCACTAGCAGTTATAAAGGCTGTAAAAGAGGATAGACGTGGATTGCTTTTCCTGGCAGCAATTATTGCAGGTTGCGCAGCCTCGACCAAATACTCTGGCTTACTTGCCGGTGCGATAGTGTGTGCCGCACCGTGGTTAAAATCCCGTGACTGGCTACCAGACCGTAGATATTTTATTACTACTTTTTGCGCCATGTTTCTTATGCCGATCGCTTTTATAATCTGCAGTCCGTACAGTGTTCTTACGCCGGCAAAATTTATCAAGGACTTCTCCTCTGAAAAACACCATATGATGCGTGGGCATACTATGACTATCTCCGCCTGGAGCCAGTACTGGATGTACCATCTCTCGCGCAGCATAGAAAAAGGGATGAGCATCTTTACAACTGTAATAGCGTTGACAGGTATAGGGCTGCTTCTGAGACGCAGACGAACCGAGGACCTCTTCCTTGTAGGATTAATACTTCTTTTTTATCTTCCGGCAGAATGGGTAAAGGCCAAGCCTGAGCCGCAGCCAGAGCGGTACATAGTGCCTTGCCTGCCATTTCTAGCACTTATCACTGCTGAATTTATTCGTTCAATTTCATATTCACGTCTAAAGACTATGGTTCCTTTTCTCTCACTAGCTATTTTATTTTTCCCGGCTAAGAGAACATTTGAGTTAGCTTCCGAGGTGCCAAACGATACTAGACTTCAGGCTGCTGCATGGATGAGAGAAAACCTGCCTGCCAATTCTAAGGTCTATCTCGATTGGAAGCCTTATGCGCCTAGATTTTTTAATAATGAGTTTAATGTTGAGTACATAATGCGTTCCAGAATTATGGAGTACCTCGACATTAAAAAACTAAAGAACTCAGGCTACGACTATCTGGTACTATCAAGTCTTTTTTACGAGCGGTATTTTACACAACCGCAGGGTCAGGCTGCTGCACGGGATAGACTGCGCAGAGTTTTTAAGAGCGTACCTATAGCACAGGAGTTTGCTCCAAAGTACGGCACATATGGATTTAACAACCCTGTCGTCACAGTTTTCTCCTTGAAACAGGAGGATTTTGCAAAGCTTGAAGATGAACTTAGGCTTAAGCAGTCGGGTGATATTGATCGCACCAGTAACGAGATGCGTGCGGCGTTTAGGTGGGCAAAGTAGGTATCTACTCAAAAAGGTATGGGTAAAATTGTAGGGGCAGCCAGACTTCGGCGAACTCAGTCGAGTCGCGGCTGCCCCTGTAACCGCACTGCGGGCGCGCAAACTCAGAGTTAATAAGCAATGGTCACAGCTGCATTAAAATTAAGTTACATGACTAGGGAGAGTCTTTCCAGTCTAGTCATTCCACGAGTTGGTGAAAAAAAGGTAGGGCAAGATATCAGGGTACTAGATGGTGTTACCCCAGACAATCTTGATAAGTCACTTAGGCAGTCTTTCGATCAAGGCTCCCGTTATGTCCTACTTGGAATTCCTGAGGATGCAGGTCCTCTTGCAAATTTAGGGAAGGGCGGCTCTGACAAAGCATGGGATGTATTTCTTAGATGTTTTTTGAACACCCAGTCTAACCGCTTCCTAGATCCATCAAAGGTATTACTGCTAGGCAAAGTAGATGTATCAGATCTTGTTACTCAAGCAGCGGTATTACAACGTCACAGCGCTATAGATCTTAAAAAGATTCGAGAGCTATGCGCGGAAGTTGATGAAAGGGTCGCTCCGGTAGTTAGCAAAATTCTTGCGGCTGGATTAAAGCCGATTATTATAGGCGGTGGACATAACAATGCCTACCCGATTATTAAGGCTGTAGCAGAAGCTAGCAAAGAAGAGGACAAGAGCGGTCAGATTACCTGTATTAACTGCGATCCGCATGCTGATTTTAGGAGTGTTGAAGATGGACGTCATAGCGGAAACCCATTTAGTTTTGCACATAGAGATAACCTTTTAGCCGCTTACTTTGTTTTGGGATTGCATGAAGGATATAATAGCGAGGAGTTACTAGAGAGACTTGAGCAGGCCGGATTTAGATACCGTACCTATGAGGACATCAAGATTAAATCAGAAATCTCCTTTGATGATGCAGTAAAAGAAGGTATTGCCTACATTAAAACTCACCCAAAATTAGCAGTAGGTATAGAGTTGGATCTCGATTCGATCGCCCATATGCCAGTCAGCGCCTTAACACCTGTTGGATTCTCTCTTGAGGAGGTAGCACGCTATATACATATGACAACAACTGCTCTTAATCCTGCCTATCTACACATAGCTGAGGGCGCGCCTGGCATAATGCCGCAGGGCGATCTGCTTGTAGGCAAAGGGATCTCTAAAATTGTGCGCACATTTATCTCGGCGAATGAAGAGAGAAAATCTTCTACGTAAATTGGAGTAATATATGGCTATTGGATGAATCGAGAAAGCTTCATAAGAGAATGTAATTCAATACTCACTCTAACTCGACAGAAAAATCTTGACTAAGATCTAGATTTATTATAAACAGATAATAGTCATGCAAAGTTTTTCTCAATTCACATCGTTTGCCTCTTCATTACACCATCACGGTGTCAACCATCATTGCGCCTAATGCGCAATAAATAAACCTGTTCGATTACACTGTCATTTTACTTTTTATATTTATCCCCTTAAAAGCCTCTATTTATAGCGCTTTTGTGGGAAAAGGCTACATCTATGTTAAAGGTGCTGCGTTGTGCTGTTCAAAAATCAGGGAGACTGGCTGAGGAGTCAGTCAGACTGCTAAAAGATTGTGGTTTTGATCTTGAGACGGATCGATCCTCTCTTAAAACTAGCGCCAGAAATTTTCCTCTTCAGATCCTCTTTCTAAGGGATGATGATATTCCAACTTATATCAAGGATGATGCAGCTGATATTGGAATTGTGGGTGAAAACATTCTTGCTGAAAGAAATTTAGATCTTCAGGTATATGAAAAACTTGGATTTGGAAGATGTCGCCTTTCTATAGCTGTTCCAAACCCAAGCAACTATAAATCTGTAGGAGATCTGGAGGGTGTTAGAATAGCAAGCTCCTACCCTCGCATACTGCAGAGGTTTTTAGATCAAAAAAGAACTACTGCTTCCATCTATGAGCTTTCAGGCTCTGTCGAAATAGCTCCCAGTATTGGACTCTCAGAGGCTATCTGCGATCTGGTAAGCAGCGGCAGTACTATTGCAAGTAATGGTCTGCGCGAGCTAGAGATAATCGCACATTATGAAGCATGTTTAATAGGAAAGCCCGAGTCTGATCCTGAGCTACTAGAACTACTTGCGAAGTTGCGTCTTAGGGTGACAGCCGTGAGGAGAGGAAGATGTAGTCGTTACATCATGCTTAATGCTCCAAATTCAGCTATCCCAGAGATTAGCAAACTAATTCCCGGCGAAAAGAGTCCCTCTGTCTTACCGCTTGCCGACACTGGCTGGAGCTCTATCCACTCGGTCGTTAATGAAAATGATTTTTGGGGAGTAATCGAAAAATTAAAAAACTTAGGGGCTGAGGGCATCTTAGTACTGCCTATCGGAAAAATGGTGGCATAAATGAAAGTAATTAATAATCCTGAGAGAGAGGCTTGGAGCACGTTAGCGCAGCGTCCAGTAAGCTCAATTCCAAATATTCGTAAGATAGTTGAGGAGATTCTTACTAAGGTAAAGAATGATGGTGATGCTGCGGTGCTTGAATATACAGCACGGTTTGATATGTGTATTCAAGCCGCACTATGGGTCTCCGTAGAAAGCAGAAAAGCTGCCGCAGAATATATCTCTCCTGCCCTAAAGGACGCAATTAATTTAGCAGTAAATAATATTACAAGATTCTATAAAGAAGAACTTCGACCAAATTCAGAAGCAGTAGAGGTTGCACCTGGTGTAAGATGTTGGCGCAAAAGTGTACCGATTGATACAATTGGTCTATACATCCCTGCAGGAACTGCTCCCTTATTTTCAACTTTATACATGCTCGCTATTCCAGCAATGCTTGCGGGCTGTAAAGATATAATTCTTTGCTCGCCACCAAATCGCAACGGCGAAATATCAGCAGAGATTCTTTACGTGGCAGATCTGCTTCACATCGAAAATATATTTAAGTGTGGTGGAGCACAGGCGATTGCTGCCATGGCGTATGGCACAGAGACTATTCCAAGAGTAGATAAGATTTTTGGCCCCGGTAATGCTTATGTAAATCTAGCTAAGCAGATTGTAAGCAGCGAGGGGGTGGCTATTGATCTGCCGGCTGGCCCAAGCGAAGCCCTAATTATCGGTGATGAATATGCAGATCCCGCATGGATAGCAGCTGATCTTATCTCTCAGGCCGAGCACGATCCGGATAGCCAAGTCGTGCTGGTCACTACTGATTTTAGATTAGTTGAAAAGGTTAAGGCTGCGATCGTTTTACAGCTTGAGACCCTTCCTCGCAGAGAGATTGCGGCTCAGTGCTTAAGTAAAGGTTTAGCGATTTTCTTTAACGATTTAGTAGAGGCTATAAAATTTGCAAACTTATATGCACCCGAACACCTTCTCATACAACATACAAAATCAGAGGAGATAGCCACGCAGATCAGAAACGCAGGCTCTGTCTTTGTAGGACCTTATTCTGCTGAGGTCTTCGGTGACTATCTTTCAGGAACGAATCATGTTTTGCCTACCTGCGGATATGCTCGTTCCTATTCAGGAGTTAGTACATCAAGTTTTCTTAAAACAGTTACATTTCAGGAGGTAAGCGCAGAAGGTTTTAAAGTTTTATCTGCTCCAGCACAGACTTTGGCTAAGGCCGAAGGCTTGGAGGGGCACAAAAGAGCTGTAGAGATACGAGAATGAATATAATTCGATTACTAGCAAGAAAGAATATCAGAGATCTGACACCGTACTCATCGGCGCGTGATGAGTTTAAAGGTACAGAGGGTCACTATATTTTTTTAGATGCAAATGAAAGTCCTGACCAATTTGATTTTGCGCCTGGGTATAATCGTTACCCTGAATCAAAGCAGCTAGAGGTTCGCACTGCACTTGCTGAATATTTAGGAGTTACGCCCGCGGCTCTATTTTTAACTAACGGCAGTGATGAGGGGATCGACCTACTCTTTCGTGCTTTCTGTGAGCCGGGAAAAGAGAATGCGATCATCTTTACACCAACCTATGGGGTCTATCAGTTTGCGGCGGAGCGAAACGGAGTAGAGCTGCGTAAGGCCGATCTCACCTCTGAATTAAGCATAGATCACAAGGCCTGCAAACTACAGGTAGATGAAAATACAAAATTAATATTTGTCTGCTCCCCCAATAACCCTACCGGCAATCTGATAGAGCCTGGCGAGATCATGGAGTTATTTAAAAATGATCGGTTTAAAGGCTTGGTAGTGGTGGATGAGGCTTACATTGATTTTGCCCCTGATAGAAGCATCTTACCACTCTTAAGGATGGAGCCTCGACTTGTAATACTTCGCACATTCTCAAAAGCCTGGAAGCTAGCTGCCGCAAGGCTCGGGGTCATGTTGGGTTCCGCTGAACTAATTACATTACTGCTTAATGTTAAGGATCCGTACAACGTAAGTGCGCCTTCACAAAGATTAGTAATTGAAGCGCTTACAAAAGCGGCAGCCAAAGAGGAAGCCTGTCGCACCTTAGTTAAAGAAAGAGAGCGCTTAACGGGAGTATTAGCAGAAGATCCACGTGTTAATGTTTTCCCAAGTGACGCTAATTTTTATCTTCTAAAGATATCAGATCCAGCAAGTATGTACCGTAAGCTATTAGAGCGTGGAATCGTAACCAGGCTTAGAGCAAGGCTGCCAGTGGTTGGTGATGCTTTGCGGGTGAGTGTAGGTGTTAGAGCTGAAAACGATCGGTTTTTAAATACCTTTATGGAGATATTGGAGGACACTAAGTGATAAATCAGAATATAAAAAAGCGGCTTCTAATTATAGATCGAGATGGTACAATACTGGACGAGCCTCCTGCCACAAAGCAGGTAGACGATCTTAATCTTTTTAAGTTCATCCCAGGCGTTATCACGGCGTTACGGCAGTTGAATGACTTAGGAGTATTTCAGTTTGTACTTGCTACAAATCAAGATGGTTTAGGCACCCCCTCATTTCCAGAAGCCACATTTTGGCCGTGCCAGAATTTAATGCTTAAAACCCTAAAAGGAGAAGGAGTTGTCTTTGATTCAATCCTAATTGATAGATCATTTGAAGCCGAAGGGCTCCCAACGCGAAAACCTGGCACAGGTATGTTTGCAGAGTTTATCGGTAATCAGCGATACGATCTTTCAAAAAGCTATGTCATAGGAGATCGGGAAACAGATCTTAGACTAGCCATAAATTTAGGAGCTAACGGCATCTATCTTTCGCCCGAGCGCTCTCCTCTCGCTACACTTTCTACTCCAGATTGGGAGCAGATTGTAAAGTTTTTAAAAAATACAGTGCGAGCAGCAAAGATAGAGAGAAAGACTAGAGAAACAGAGATTGCAATCTATATTGATCTAGATGGTCAAGCTGAGCTTACTACAAACTGTGACATTCCATTTTTTAAGCATATGCTTCAGCAACTTGCATTCTATGGAAAGATCTTGATTGATCTTGATATCGCTCAAAGAGATTTTTCTTCCCACCATGTTATAGAAGATACTGGGATTGTGTTAGGTGACTGTCTAGCACGGGCCTTAGCTGACCGTATCGGCTTATATAGAACTGCTAATTTTATCTTCCCCTTCGATCAGAATGTTAAAGCTGAGGTGGTATTGGACATATCAGGCAGAGGCGAGCTCAGTTGGGAGGGTAGTTATAAATATGAAACGATTGAGGGAATGCCTTCTCAAATGGTGCGGCATTTCTTTGCCTCACTTTGTAGTCATGCCGGAATTACCGCCAGAATCAGGATCGAAGGTGAAGATGATCACCACAAAGCGGAGTGTGTATTTAAGGCTTTTGGTAGAGCGCTTAGAGAGGCCCTCAGTATTGATCCTAGAACAGCAGGGGTGCCTAGCACAAAGGGGGTGCTATAGATAATCAAGTCCACTGGGACCGCGGGCATCTTGCCCGCAAACGAATTAGCTGCCACTACGTTGCGAGCTAGAAGCTCGCGGTCCCAGTGTTAAAGTTTTTAAAGTGGCTACACTATGACTATATCTATCATTGACTATAACGGAGGAAACATCTCCTCTGTATATTACGCGCTAAAACGGCTAGAGCTTGAAGTCCTAGTCTCTTCAGACCCAGTCGTTATAAAACGGGCAAAGCGGGTAGTTTTTCCCGGTGTCGGACAGGCTCAACAAGCAATGAGCTATATTAATGAGCATAGTCTTGCTGAGGTAATTAGAGGATTAAAGCAACCTTTTTTGGGGATCTGTCTTGGAATGCAGATCTTATCAAACTCAAGTGCTGAGGGTGAGTGCGCCTGTCTAGGCATTATCCCTGACAAAGTAGAACGGATCAAAAATGCTCCAAAGCTACCACATGTTGGCTGGAATCTGGTAGAAGCAGCAGTGACATCCCCACTTTCTAAGGTGCTCAATAATTACTTCTATTTTGTGCATAGCTTTGCGCTTCCGCTTGGGGAGTATACAGCCGGGGTTACTCAATATGGCGATTCGTTTTCGAGTCTGATCATTAAAAACAATTTTATTGGTGTGCAGTTTCATCCGGAAAAAAGTGGAGAGGCTGGTATCGAGCTGTTAAGGGAGTTTATAAAGATATGATTACTGTTATTCCTGCTATTGATCTGATCGATCAAAAATGTGTGCGCCTGCGCAAAGGAGATTTCTCTACTATGAGTGTAAAACATCTAGATCCGGTTAGTTTTGCAATTCAGCTAGAACAAAAAGGATTTACAAAATTACACCTGGTTGACCTTGATGGGGCTAGGGCTGGCACTCCGGTGAATCTTAAGATCCTTAAGGAGATCAGAGCACATACTGATCTAGAGATCGATTTTAGTGGTGGCATTAGAACATTAGAAGATGCTGCTAAAGTTAAAGATGCTGGAGCAGATTTAATCTGTTTAGGCAGCATCGCTATACAGGATCCTGCTCTCTTTTTAATAATACTTAAACAATTTGGAGCAGAAAGGATCATTTTGGCGGCTGATTTTAAAGATACTACGGTTCTCTCCTCAGCCTGGAAGGAGAGTTCTAATTTAGATATATTCTCATATTTGGAAACACAGATCTGCGCTGGTGTGAGAAACGTTCTTTGTACTGATATCTCTAGAGATGGGATGCTCTCTGGCACAGCCTCTAAACTTTATAAAGAGATATCTAGCCGTTTCCCTGGAATAAATCTGATTGGCAGTGGCGGAGTTTCTACTTTTTCAGATCTACAGGAGCTTGAGTGCGCAGGAGTAAATTCAGTAGTTGTAGGCACAGCCCTCTTTCAAGAAGGTATAGATTTAACACAGTGGAGCGCCAAGAATGTTATGTAAACGGATTATCCCATGTTTGGATATTAAGGATGGTAGAGTTGTAAAAGGAGTTAATTTTTCAGGGTTACGTGACGCCGGAGATCCTATTGAGTTGGCTGAGCTTTACTCGCAGGGCTTTGCCGATGAATTGGTGCTGCTTGATATCTCAGCTACACTCGAGGGACGCAGTGCAACCCTTGATCTGGTAGGTAAACTAGCTCAAAGGATCACGATACCGTTTACGGTAGGTGGGGGAATTAATGCAACTATCGATGCGAAAAAGCTGATAAGGGCTGGGGCGGATAAAGTTGCGATAAACACGGCTGCCTATATACGTCCTGCGCTAATAGCTGAACTAGCCAATGAAATTGGTTCGCAAGCAGTTATTATAGCTATTGATACTTATCTAGCTGATGGTCTTTGGAGAGTAGCAACGCACTCAGGTAGTAATAGAACGATGAAACTGACACTAGAGTGGATCAAAGAGGTTGAGAGTCTAGGTGCGGGAGAGATTCTACTAACAGCTATTAATCACGATGGAGCAAAGAAAGGATTTGCACTAGATCTAATTAAAGCTGCAGCAGATCAACTTCACTTACCTCTAATAGCTTCAGGTGGCGCTGGAGGGGTTCAGGACTTTGTAACGGTATTTAATGATGGAGGGGCTGATGCAGCTCTGGCCGCCTCTATATTTCACTCAGGTGAGCTGTCAGTCTTTACACTTAAACAGGAGTTAATTAAGCGAGGTATCCATGTTAGAACTTAAACCTGATTTTACTAAGTGTCAGGGCCTACTTCCAGCTATAATTCAGAACGTCGAGGATGGTGAAGTATTAATGCTCGGTTATATGAATGCGGAGGCCTTTGAGGAAACAAGGCGCAGCGGTCGAGTTGTATTTTATAGCCGCTCCAAGAAAAGACTTTGGATGAAAGGAGAGAGCTCAGATCACTTTCTCACAGTCTCATTAATTAGGCTTGATTGTGATGCGGACACTATCCTAATCCTGGCCAAGCCGAATGGGGAGACCTGCCATCTAGAGCGTAAAAGCTGCTTTGAGGGGGGATTTAGTTCCAAATTTAGCTTTTTAAATAACTTAGTGAATGTTATTAAGGAGCGTATTGCTGCAGATGAAGAGGGATCATATGTTGCAAATTTAGTACGTTCCGGGCTTTCCAAGGTCGCTCAAAAAGTTGGCGAAGAGGCTACTGAGACAGTTATTGAAGCAGTTCGGCAGGACAGGAAAAGACTAATCTCCGAAAGTAGTGACCTTCTATTTCATCTCCTAATTTTATTGGAAGCCTCCGGCCTTTCTATCGAACATGTTATAGAAGAACTGGAAGTTAGGGCGAAGTAATTTTATATCAGAAAATGTGACAGTTCTATTTATCCTAAAAGGAGCAGTTGAAGGCTGTTCAAGGCGGAATTTGCCCGAAAACAGGAGCTGAAACGAATTTCGCCGATTCACCCAAAAGGTGAGACAACTGAAATACGTTTTCGGGCAAATTCCGGCCTAAAAAAGGGGCAAACTGCTTCTTTTAGGTAAGACTTAATCCGGCAACTGCCGGATTAAGGTTTATTGAGCCATCTAGAGCGATGAAGAGAGCCCAAAAATAGAACCGTCGTCATTTATCCTAGAAAGAGCAGTTCGCATAACGATAAGGCGAAAAACGCTTGAAAACACGATGAATTCTACAAATATCGAATTCACCCATTGGGTGAACCAACCACCACATTGTTTTCAAGCGTTTTTCGGCCTAAATAAAGGTTAGAACTGCTTTTTCTAGGTGAACTAAATCCGGCAACTGCCGGATTTAGGTTTATACAACAACAGCAATTTAATTAAAGTTTAAAACCTCTTCATTGCTACTAAATATCTTTTTGCTTTTACAATTTTCCGTTTCACTAGCATAGGCAGTTAGCCCAACACTTTGCGGCCACTCATCTTCAACAGTATCACAGAGCGAAAACAGCCCGTTCTGATCAAAACTACTATCTAAAATATGTTCTTCACTTTTTACTCCATTGATACTTGAAAAAAACATTCGTAAAGGAGCATTAGGATTTCCACTGGCTAAAGTTACACAAGCTTCGTTCCCAGTATATAACTGGCGCATATTTGCCTTTAGAAAAATCTCATTTCCTGCATAGGCTCTTATTTCTCCTTTATTAACCCCTTTAAAATGTGCCTGTGGATCGGAGATCAATAAATCAGGGATATTATCATGATTAAGGTCACCTGCGAATCCAACCTGCCAACCAAGCCATTTATTATCATCTATCCCAGCAAAGTCATAAAGAACATGACCATTTTTACCATTTAATAAATATGCCCCGCCATTATTATTAAAATCACTAAGTGCGCCAACAAAGATCTCACTTACTCCATCGAGATTCATATCGCCAACTGCTGCAATTGATTGTCCAAACTGAGTATATTGTGGCCATTCAACTGTGTAAATTATGCTCCAATCAACAGGATTGTATACTCTAAGATAAGGGACGATCGCATTAGGTCCACTTACTAAGATTTCAGGAATTGAATCTTGGTTCAGATCTCCAAGAGGCGTAGTATCATGAGGATAAAGAATACCTTCGTTGTAGCCTATTTTCACTATTAGCGAGCCATCAATGCCGGAAAAAACACGCAGATTGCCCGTAGTTGTTCCACCAGAATGACAAACACTCAGGTCTGATCCGTTATCAATCACGGTATAATCAGCATACCCATCTAAGTTGATATCTCCTGCGCTGCTGACCTCTGAGCCAGAGTCAAGACACTCAAAATTAGGATCATCAAAACGATAAATCAGAGATCCATCTTTGCCAGAGCGAACTTCAGCAAATCCTCCCTGAAAAGATCGGAGCAGCACTCCGCCTATAATTAAATCAGTTGTTCCATCATTGTTGACATCGCCCGCATCGGCTATTGAGCGTCCAAAAGCATAATCACTCTGACTTGATATGATTGAGAAGATAATCTGAGCATCTTTCCCCGAGTATACATAAACTTTTCCATAGTTTGTATCTGAATTTTTAATCGTATTATCAGTGACTGCAAAATCAGTGATGCCATCTAGATTTAAATCACTTAAGGCAGTGGTGGAGCGTCCAAATCCAGTTGCATTATTTTCACCAGTTAATTTTAATAGAGTCGCACCAGTAGCTCCGGAAAGAATAAGCGCATAGCCAGGTTGATTATCTGGATTCGCTCCAACTAAAAGATCGTTTACCTGATCATTATCAAAATCATCAAGCTTGCTCATACTGCCATAGCCCAGATAATCATGAAGCTGCTCTCCAGGGTGACTCCAAAGCATCTCCTGGGCAAAAGCAGAATTTATAAGAAGAAAAAAGACTGCGTTTAAGATAAGCAATTTAGGCATCACATGAGTATATTATGATCTAAATCATATTCAAACTATTTTTTATTTCAACAATAAATATCTTTTTCTTATTACACGCCATTACTCTTTTAGCTCTTCGCCAAATAAGTTTTTTCACGTATAGCGCGCAGCATTGCTCAGATTGGCACGCCTCGGAAGGAGGAAATCCGCAGCAATACTGGAGTATTGCGA
>CAZKXU010000023.1:0-37560 GCA_964556665.1 uncultured Bdellovibrionales bacterium
GGACGGGCCTTTATGCAGTTCGCTGACAACAACGCTTACCTCGTCGAGGATCGGGTTATAATCCAGCAGCCGTTCTTGGAGCCACAACAATTCACAGTCGGCGGAGAGAAACGGGATAAATTAATTCCGGCGAAGCTTGATCCGGAGATGGCGCGCGATGCCCTTGCTTACGCTTATCTGCCCTGGCTATTGTACTCACAGAAGGTGTATAGATTGCCCGAATCAAACAGCTGAGAAAATGAATTAAGTCCACTCCTGTAAGCTCAGCATTAGTAATTAATTTCTCATACTGGCTTTGGTAGCCAGCGCAGAGGGTGTATGGATAACAACCTGAAGTTTATTTGCTACTGTTTTAATTCCGGGCTTTGACATTGCTATCTGCTCAATCCGCTCTCTATCCTCTGCCGAGCTAACAGTGCCACTTAATATTATATGCTCCATGCGCTGCTCAACATTTACATCAAAAGGACGCGCCAGGTCTGAGCGCGAATTTAGCTCTGATACAATTGAGTCTACAGTAGACGTAGAAGCAGTACATGAAATAATGAGGGCTGCTGATACAAGAAGTAAGTGTTTTAAGGTACTCATATAATTCCTATACCGAATAATGTTATCACCAACGTATTATAGTACAATATTTATACCGTTGATATAACAATTACAAATCTGATTTTGGAGGATAATTGTTAAGCACTTAAGATTAGGTTATTATTAAATATCTCCTGCACCATCTGAGCAGAGTGAATTAAATTTTTTGTAGAAAGAATATGGCACTTAGATTTTTATTATTTACCGTATTTATTGGTTTAGCTTCTCTTAGTAGTCCGCTGTTAGGACTGGCTGAACCTACTTCATCTAGCAGCTCATCGGCTATGACGCAGACTCTTACTGCAGGTGATGCCTGGAAAAAGATTGAAGCTGGTGCGATATTAATCGACGTACGCAGCCCTGAAGAATTTTCTTCAGGACATCTAAAGCAGGCTATAAATATCCCTCACACCGAACTAAAAAATAAATTAAATCTATTAGGCTCTGATAAGAATCGTGAAATTGTCCTATACTGCAGAAGTGGTCGTCGCTCTGGAATAGCACAAGAGGCCCTCATCGCACTTGGCTATACTCAAGTTTATAATGCGGGTGGATACACTGGTCTAGCAAATGCAGAGAATAAATCTTAATTACATAACGATTGAATTGACTGAAGATAGAATGATAGCTCTGCTCGAAAGTCTATATTAGCCGCACACTTCGCAGACTATCTAAATTAGCGGAGACGAAGCCCAATTGACTACCATCTCTCCCAAACCTATATAAAGCTGCAAGTAAACCGAGAATAAAATTCAACTCTTAAGAGCTACAATTTGATATAATTGATCATGTATAACGAAGTCGCCGACATAGGCCACAGTGAATGCAGTACAGACTATGCAGTGCTTGATTTTAGAGTAGTGGTGTAGTCAATGTTAGCGACTTCATCGTAAACATAGTTAACTTTGATACCAAAATTGAACTATGGAAGCAGTACTGGATCCGACTCCTAGAGTTACTAATAGGAGAAAACCTTCTTCTACTATACCGGCAAGGTCCTTACAACGCAGTCATATCACCCCAATTATTGGAAACATAGGTCGTGCGGAGTTGCCTGAAGGAATGCGCTGGATTGATGTCACTAACCCAAACAGTAGAGTAGTTAGGGAGGTCTGTAAAAGATTTGAAATCACTGATAGTAGCTTAAGTATAGAGATGCGTGAGAGTCCTATACCGGGCATATTCAGAAAAGGTAGTATATTATTTGTCACATTCCCTGAATTTAGAATCAGTAAAGAGGATCCGCATGTCGTCGAGGTCGTGAACATTACCGCGATGCTAAAACGTGGAGTCCTATTAACAATACATGCAAAGGAGAGTAGCTCTATCGGCTGGGTAAAGAAAGAGCGTCGCGCTGACCTAGCTGGAACGATTGAAGACTTTCGGACCGCCAACCACACTCTTGGCCGCCTGATAGGCAGCACACTGCATAACAATGCGCAGATAATTCATCACTTAGAGCTTGAATTTCAAAAAGTAGAGGCGCGTCGTGAAAGGAGAGAGATCGGACATAATATATTACACGATGCCTCACAATTAGAAAAAAGCATGCGTCAGATGGAAGGAAGTTTAACTCACATGAATCAAATTCTTGATGGTATAACTGAAACTCAGAATCTATTTGAAGCGAAACAGGCCAAGGAGGCAATTCCTCGCTATCGAGGAAAGGTTACAGCTATGCTTACCTCAATTGACAAAATATCAAGTGACATAAAAAGTTTACGTAGTAACTGGCAGCTAGAGTCTCAGGAACATGAGAATAAAAATGCCTCCCGTCAAAATACAATACTCGCACTGCTTGGCCCTCCTGCAACATTCGCTACTATAATTCAAACAGCAGCTGCGCTTGGACAGATAACACCAACTGCATTCTATTGGGGTGGAGTCATTGCTTCATTTGCAGGCGGCATCGGACTAGTTGCGCTTCTCCATCATACACCTAAGTTTTTAAAGAAACTGTTGGAGCGCTTCTAATTGTATAATACTCAAATAGCATCACCCTACATATTTGCAGCTCTATAATTCAGCGAAGCTCCTGTTTGCAGAGCTTGAATACGCTCACTTAATGGAGGGTGAGTTGCTAGTAGATGCAACCAATTTCTTCTACCTGATATTTTCAAGGCTGCCATACTCTCAGAGTTATCCTCATATTCCCTGTCAGAGCGTGAGCTTAAAGCTTTTAGCGCCGCAATCATCTTGCTCTCTCCTCCAAGTAAAGTAGCGCTACCTCTATCCGCTCTAAACTCTCTCTGTCTAGAGAACCAGCACACAACTATTGCACCTAGGAAGCTAAGAACAATATCAAGTAAAATAGTTGTAACCATAGAAACGGTATGTCGACTCTCCTCTTTCACGTTCTGCGAGATAGCAAAGGCAATGACCCTGGAAAGGAAGAGAGTAAAGGCATTAATAACACCTTGAATCAAGGTCATTGTCACCATATCACCATTTTGGATATGTGCAACTTCATGCGCTAGCACCCCATCTAACTCATCCCTATTCATTGAGCTTAGCAAGCCAGTTGAGACTGCAACTAAAGAGCTCGATCGAGATGGGCCTGTGGCAAAAGCATTAACCTCTGGACTATCATATATACCGACCTCTGGCATACGCTGGAGCCCTGCACTCTTCGCCAAAAGGTGCACACGCTGAATCAACCAATCATACTGAGTAGCCCTATTAGGATCTAGAATCTTGACACCCATCATCCATTTGGCCATCTGCTTTGAAAGCAATAAAGAGATGAAGGAGCCAAGCATGCCCCAAATTAGACAGAATGCAGCTAGATTCCCATAATCTATCCCTGCTTTTGTAAGGTATGGACCGATGCCAAGCAGTGAAATAACTATTGATATAGTCGCTATGACTAATAAATTTGTGAGCGCAAATAACGCGATTCTTTTAAACATTTATTCCTCCAAATATTATCTAATTATACTTACTTCTTTACCTGAGCACCAGTCTGCCCTGCTCTGCGAGAAAATACTCTTCACACCATACCTGGGACTAATCAACTATAAGTAAATCTTAGAATTATTATGCACATTCGACTGTCATAGATCCAATAGAAATAATGTAGCGAATTCATAGGTCTGCTCTATGTATACAGCGCATGCAGGTTCTTAGCTTACTCGGACAGCGGCTTCCAGCCCGCAACGTAGTAGCAGCTAATTCGTTTGCGGGCAAGATACCCGCGGTCCCAGTTAATTATATGAACTATGTGCAGTGCAAGTGCTGCAATAATTGAAAGGAAAAGTCAGAAGGGGCAAGACTGCCCCTCCCTCTTACACAATATTCAGTTGCAAGTATAAATTACTCTGGCCCACCGCCTCCGCTACAAACTGAGAACCAGTTCTGCTCTGCTAGCTGCACTGTAGAATCACTTCTACAGAAATCCATGCCATCTATACGATCGCCTTCACACAACTCGCGCACAGCATCCATAGCTGGATTATCTAAAGCAAGTTCAAGGACAACATCAGCGTCTGCATCACATGAATGCTCTGCAAGTTCAGAGTCATCTACCTGCGGAAGGGTATTAAAGAAAGCATGAGTATCAAGGTTTACGCTGTCCAACTCCTCGGCAAGCGTGTTTTCCGGAGCTGCCGCATAATAAGTACCTCTATACTCTACTGTTGAACTAAAGTTCTCGTCTTTTGCTGCTCCCTCTAAGAAACGCAGATCCGTCATGCTCGAACCGGAGTATGATGATACAGAGTATGCGCGTCGTGGTTCATCTCCACCAAAGTCATCATATGTCAGATTTTCTATCTGCCCTGACGCCGTAAAGATGAGTTTTGATTTATGGGAGCTTGAGTCAGCAATATAGCTTACCTCTGCTTCGCGGTCTTTTGTCGGATCAAATACGATATCCCCATCTACAGAGGAAAGAAAAGCTGTCAACTTTGATGAGTATTTTCCACCCTCATCTCCACCTGCACCAAACGAAACTGAACTCAATTTACCGCTTGTTGAGAGGCGGACACTCTCAAGGCTCGCTGCTGTAGCACCTCCTTCACAGAATGCAAGCTGATATCCATATGAATCACTTCGACGTGCATTAGTAGCCGTTGAGAATATTGTGATGTAGATAGTTGAACCAACGTCCTCGCCGGACATCGTTATCTTGACAACTCGGTCAGTATTACCACTCGGTGTGGTAAATATTTTTGTTATGTCGTTGTCTGGGAGCTCTCCACTGACAAGAGTAGCTGCCCCCGTCGATGGAAAATTCTTCATGTAACAAGCGCTTATACCGTTCTGGGCTAAATTCTGTGCAGCATATCCCACATTTTGTGTCATATAACATGCGGTTAACCCTCCTGAGTGCGAATCTGTATTACCACCCCAAAATTCATTACACTGTTCAGCGCTTGCTGACCCGGAAGCTATAGCATCTACTACACCAGCCCTCCAAAATATCTCTTTTATCGACCCTGCTTCACCCCTCGCCATCGCTGTAATTAGAGGTGGTGTACCAGAAACATCAAGAGCAGTAGCAGATTGAGAATTTCTGGCGATATCATTTGTTGAAGGCAGAGCTGCAAGTCCGTTATTAGTCTTTAGAGCTTTTGCTACAGCTTTAGCTTTACGCTTTAGTGCAGCACAGGTTTTGCTATTACCAATTTGCCTCCCTTTCTTAGTAACTTGTTCACCATTAAGACAGTAGATTATTTTACCATCCTTAACTACCTTAGTTGCTCTCTCCTTCGCAACCGAAACTGCAGGCATAGAAACGATCGCAGCGGCGAGGACCAGGGAACATACAACCTTCTTCATAACATCTCCTTAATATACGTTTAACTTAGCAGGGGGAGATATCGACACTCTAAGAATTGCACATAACAATTCTAAGCGTTTTTCTGCCCACTTATCTACTTGATATTTATGATCTTTCCGCTTTTTCACTGAAAATTAGTAACCATTACCATAGATAACTGAAGTCAAGACAAAAGAATCACATTGACCGTAAATTAGGCTAAAGAAACTCTTGATATCAGAGGGCCAAACGCCTGTAGTGACGTAAAGGCTCGTGATACGAGAGGCTTAACCTATTAAGTTAGCCAAATCTTCAATAGCAATAAGTCTCTAATTATTAGGTAATCCACCATAGAGGTGTTCACCATGTTACCATCAAAGCGTCTCACTGGCAGCGCTATCGTAACCCCATCCTTACAGGCTTTACTTCGCACGGTTCTCTACGTATATTCACGGGGATCAACTTAATGATAAGACTGGGAGCGCGGGCTTCCAGCCCGCAACGGATTACCTGCAAATTCGTTTGCGGGCTGGAAGCCCGCTCTCCCAGTTCCTGCTTCTTATGTTATTCAATCCCGTGAACCGTTACCAAAATTACATAACTGACACATTGACTGATATAAGTCCTTGTCACATTATCTTCTATAAAGGCGGCTTAATTGAGTGACCCATTCAGTGACTACCTGCATCGCACTTTCATGAACGAAGCAATTCACGAAGATATCAAAATCTGCCCTTATGACTTGAGTTGGCCAAAGAAATTTAAAAAGGAAAAGGCGCGCTTACTCAGTATTTTCTCTGCAAGCCTCTCTGAAATTCAACATATCGGCAGCACAGCAGTGCCAGGACTTGATGCTAAACCAATCATAGACATGATGGCAGCCGTATCCTCAATGAAAGTCGCAGATTCTTTGTTAAAACCACTACGGCAATTCGGCTATGTTACTCCACCGGACTGCAATCTTTATCTACATGATAGGCGTTGGCTACTACGACACCGTGCTGGGCATCGCACTCATCACCTCCATCTATTGCTGCATTCAAGTGAAGGCTGGCGCCGCACAATTGCTTTTCGAGATACATTACGGGAACACCCACACCTTGCAAAAGCGTACCTAGCTATTAAAGTTGAACTTGCTAGAACATCTGGCTCAGACCGCAATAAGTATATAAAGGGCAAAACAGAGTTTATCGAAGAGTTATTAAAGAAATATATGAAATGAGATGCTATTATAGTAATATCTGCTTACTGATGCTTAGTTATAAGATCCATCAACGCCAGATACTTAGGAGAGCCATAGTCTCCCTGGTAATACATAATTCCCCAAAAGCCGTATTTATCATAGATACTATGGCTATTAAAATGACACCCAATCGTTGTGTCACTATAGAGCGGCACTATTGAAAGCCAATTGTTATAAAAGGTCTCATAAACGGCTTTCATACCTGCATCTAAATTTGCATCTCTAAATAAAGCTTCTATACACGCAGCTTGGTCAGGAACTCCGTTTGGAACGAGCAGCGCTTGACCATGTTCATACATTATTAACTTAATCGTATTATTGTCACTATTCTTACGTGCATTAACAACATCAAGAGATGCCTGAATAATAGCGGGATGCTGTGGCAATGTTTCATTAGTTATGTAGTCCAAGACCTGCTGAACACTCCATCCGCACACCTGATTCTTTAATGAGGGATCTTTGTTAAAATTAATACCAAAATACGGGGCTACGGCGTAAGCATCTGTCTCAAGATAGGCAGCTGTGCCTGTATCAGGCATAATGTAGTCAAGTGCTTGAGCTCCTTGGCTAGAGCCAGTGAACTGCCATGCCATAATTCTTTCTAGTCTAGAATGATCACCAAAAACTCTCTTAAAAGTACGGAAATTGTTTACTGATCGATAGGCATACTGCTGTGCTGCAGTACGTCCGCTCGCACTTGCATCAGTAGAGTTTCTTTGCGCCTGTGGAAAAAGTCCGTTCCAGACCTCATTAGAGAACTCTAAATAAATTTTTAGTGTCGGATCCAAATTATCACGGATTAATGTAGCTAACTCGGTGACGCTCGATTGGTCATATAGATCTGAGACAGTATACCATGGATTAGCATGCAGTATATTAGCAAGCTCTGTAGCTATCTCAAAAGGGACACCCTTGTCAGTAGTATAAAACGCATCGCTAGGCAAAGCTCTCTCAGCAAAAGAGGTATTGGCACTCATATTTGTGTGGAACCAGTCCATAAAGCGAACTGTGCCGTATGACTTCATGTCATTAAGAAAGGTCGGATCGAACAGTTGAGTCTGATAATTATCGATAAAGAGATCGCAACTTGCTCCAACATCACAGCCACTGTCATCAGCACACCACTTATACATATCGTCAGAACATACTCCGCCAGGTGATATTACGCGTATGTTTCGAATATAGTTGCCGGTCTTGTTTGGGTCCGTAGCTGTAATCGTTAATGTCGTTAAACCTGCTATATCTACAACATCATGTCCCGCCTTAGAACGAGCATTATCCTTTTTTCCACCACCACCGTACTGAATAGTTCCTTCTCCATCATAAAGCACATCATAACTTCCTAATTTAAATCCGCCTTGTTCTGATACAAAAAGATAGGACAACGCACTCTGGCCACTCTGTAGTGATCGAACCCATCCACTAGTATCAAGATCTAGAACTCCTCCACCCTGTGCAGACCACTCCCGTGCCTGTTTAAAATTATCTACAAATACCTGGTTTGGTGTCCAATCCTCATGTCTTCCGGCATTCATGCCAAGAATTGAGCGATCGTTAGGATGGGCTCCAGGATCTACAGTTGCAGTAGGGGTAGCGGTGGGTGTGGCAGTAGAGATGACGGTTGGAGTAGCTGTATTTGTTGGAGTTGATGTTGCAGTGGGATCAGCCGCTGGCGGAACAGGAAACAACGGATCCTCGTTATCTTGGATACTTTTATTCTGACAACTTACAAGTAACTCTCTATATTTTCTTCGAACAATCTTATTCCACTTGGCCTCGTCTGTTAATAATCTTTTCCAACCGTACGCCTTATATGAAACTGCAAGAGAGTTATTAATATTAGCTGCCTTTATTTTAACGGCTGAGGCAGCACTAAATTCATCATGAACGCAGATCAGTCTTAGTTTTTTACGGTTCTCACTGCTACGTGGAAGTTTAGAACTTAGAATAATCTGATCAGAGGTTACTGTGCTTATCGCAAAGGCTGCATTACTAAGCAGTAGTAGTGCGGCAACCGTAGTAATTATTCGTATAGCTCTCTTGTACATTAGTTAGTATGAGTATCTACCATGCAACTTGGATGCCTAGGGTTACTCTTTTTAAGGGCACTATGTACTGTATCTTATTATGTCATTTCAATAACATACCTAAGCTTATGTAAGGTACCTAGGAAGCTAGCTATCCTGCTCCGCAAACCTTGCTCCAATTTCCGGATCTAGCCTCCCAGTAATTTGTTAAAAATTGAATCTCAGTTATGCTAAGCTTGTCGGGAAGAACAAAATTAGCTGCACCTACCATCCCTAGTACTTCTTGATTAATATCTCTGCCTGTTTGCATAGCAACTTCTATCTCAGAAGTGAATTTGGGATTGATTATTTTTAGTTTGTCTCCAGTCCCAAACAACAATCTAATATTTCCAGATTCTGTTACTAGAAAAGACTTCCATCCTTTAGATCTAGGGTCAATACTCTCTGGTAAATTGGAGACGACCTGTTGACTACCATGACTCGCAGCAAGACGCTTTAACATTTTAAAGCCCTGCTCAGAAACACTCTCCATTGAGACGACGCCTATAATCTTACCGCAGATAGCAGCTGTTCCACCACTATGCATACCAACTTCCAAGGCCTCCCTCTCATCGTTCCTGCTCAAATAATAAGCCTTATTTTGATCGAATGAATAAATTACAGGCTTTCCCTGAGGTCCGCTAGTAATCAGAAAAAACCCCTTCTCACTTTCTATTAATAATTCATCTGTATTTTTCCTAAAGGAGAAAACTCTCTGCGCCCTCTCTTTAGGAGCATTCGCCCATTCTGAATTATATTGACAGGCCAGCACCTCTAACGCTATGCCAGCCACGGTATAAAGAGAGGAGGAGAGACTGATACTCATGACATGTGAGCTTTTGGATTTTGTTCTAGGCAGCGTCAATCCCTGACCTTGCTTAAGCTCTGCACCCAAGTCAGATTTATTGAATAAGCGCCATTCAGGATTTCTAGCAGAGCGCAGCTTGATCTTATCTCCCAACTCAGGACTAAATAGCAGTTGATAGATGTTGCCAGATGCAGTTTTAAGGCTAATTACAACCCTAGAATCAACGCCTACTTTATCTAATGAGATAGCTGAAACGTAACTCTCACCTCCAAATCCAGGTGATGCTGGCACAGCTGCCGGTATTAACTGTGGGCGTGAGGCTGCTTGTGGTGCAAGCAGTTTTGTGAACAATTTTTCTAGCTCATCTGATATGCTTGTGGTCAACGACATTGTATCTCCCTTTATAAAGGCAGAGGTCTCTATATATTATGGTGATTATGATCTAAAAGTGCTCTATAACCTGAAACTTTCCATGTAATAATCTGCACATTTTCACATTAAACTACCGGAAAACCGCTCATTTGGTTTCTAAAATTAGCCCTCCATAATGTGTGTAAACCCTCGCCCCTTAGGACTATATTATGTATAAACTATCTGGTAATTGGTATTCGATATGAGGCACTACATTAATAAGATCAGTTGGCCCGCGCTAGTCTTGATGCTTGGAAGCTTACTGCTATCTATAACCTTTGCCGAGCTCATCATGCGCTGGCATATGTTCGGCAAAGATGCCTGGTCTTACTCTCAAATGTACAGCCTCAGACATATAGGTGAATCTGAATTACTTCAACCTTCACCTTTTCAGGATATTCTTTGGGAGCTCAAGCCTGGCGTCAGTAGTGTCTATAAATTAAAGCCGTTTAATACTAACTCTCATGGACAAAGAGACAAAGAGTATTCTTTGGTAAAACCTGATGGCGTATTCCGTGTAGCAGTAATAGGTGACTCTTTTACTATGGGTGAAGGAGTTGCCGCGGAAGACACATACCAAGCATTACTAGAGGAGCGCTTCAATGCTGAAAGTAATGGTCAAACCTATGAGTTCATTGATTTCGGTGTATCTGGTTATAGTCTTCCACAGTATATAGCCACAATTAAGCATAAGGCTGTGCGTTTTCAACCTGATTTAATTTTTATCGGTTTTTGTGCTGCTAATGATAGCAAGCTCCCAAATATGGAGGCTTTTAATCATCCGTTTATACCAAAAGCCGCGGGCAATGGTTTTTTTAACGTTTATTTCTTTGAGCATATCGGGAATATATATAAAACTATCTATCACTATCTTCGTAATCGAAAACCTGGGTATAACGCCGATGAGCAGTATGTAAATTCGCAGTTTCTTAAACTTGCCGAGCTAACTACTCAGCACAAGATACCAGTAGTGCTCGCCTATATTGACAATAAAGCGCCAAGTGCTGACTACTCAATGGTACGTACTGCGGCTGAACGGGTAGGCTTTACTTTTATCGATGCAACCAGCGGATTTTCGAGCAAAATAAATCCTGAACATATTATCTATCGCACTGATAGTCATCCAAATGGTGTCGCTAATCACATCATTGCAGATAATCTTTATCACGAGCTGATAAAGAAGCAGATCATTAAACTTAACTAGTGCTCCTCCAAATAAGTTTTACCTACTAACTGGGACCGTGGGCTTCCAGCCCGCTTGATCACCGTTGCAAGTTCGATCAAGCGGGCTGGAAGCCCACGGTCCCAGTGGATTAGAAAAAATTTAGCTGCTATTCATATTCCTCTGGAATATGTCCAAATGCGATAGGTGCGTGAGAAGGGCCCTGCAGCGCAGAGCTCGCCGCAAATACAACTAAATTTTTGTGATGGGTTGTATTTAGTTTATCGATTGCCAGCATCAAGTTAGCCTGCTTTACATCCTCCCATAACGAGAGTTGGTGTTTATCTACAGGAACAAGAGAGCTAATAACTATTCCGATCTGGAAAATATTACGCTTAGGAGCCTTCTCCCACAACTTAGACAACGCTTTCAAAAATAATAATGTGCTCTGTGTTTCAAAAAAACGAACCTTATCCTCCCAATAAGTAACGCCGATCCCCTTATGCAAGTAATTTAAGTTGAGCTGTAAAGACTTCGCAAAATAACCCTCTTGGCGAAGACGCATTGCTGCTTTTGATACAAGCATAACTAAGTTCGACCAGGCGTGCTCCGCTGTACGCTTATCCGGGGATAAGACACGGGAATGACCGATGCTGGCACGTTTGGTTCGGGGCTCTTCTATCTCCTCTCCTCGTATCAGCCTCCAAAAATCAGCGCCAATTTTGCTGCCCCATAGCTCGCACATTTCTAAAGCAGATTTACTACATAGCTCCTGCGCAGAGAAACACCCTGCTGCTATCAGACGCCTCTCCATACGCGGTCCTATACCTGGAAAGTCTCGAAGCTTTAGATCAAACAACCTATTAGGCAGCTCTTCAGATTGAATTACTGTCAGACCGTCCGGTTTCTGCATATCACTTGCAATTTTTGCTACATACCTATTAGGTGCTATGCCAATCGAACAGGTTAGTGCCGGATGAACGTCTTCTAGGATTCGCTTTTTTATCTCTAACGCCTTAGCTCGAGCAAATCTAAGATCCTGCTCCCGACCAAAAAGTTGAATCGCCATCTCATCGATAGAGAAAACCCGCCAAACAGGGAAGCAACGCTCCACCGCTTGTATTATACGTTTATGATATTGAACATATTTATAGTGATCAGCTTCAATGAATGTTATCTTGGGGCAGAGCTTGCGAGCCTCGGATACAGGAGTGCCTGTCTTTACTCCGCAAGCCTTCGCTGGATAGCTTGCTGCCAAGCAACAGGTAGTTTCTGCTAACATGGGAACTACCGCTACAGGCAGCCCCATTAACTCCGGACGCTCTGCCTGCTCAACCGAGGCGAAATAAGAGTTAAGATCGAGAAAGATTATGCGCAGCGCCATAGTTTAGCTTCTGTCCCAGAACTACCTTTTTGAAAAAAAATCACCTTGGAGGCCCGTCCAGAAACTGTGGGCTCCCTTTCGGTCGCCAAGGGAGGTAATTCTATGCTACATATTAATCAATATCTTTTACTCATTCAGATCTTTTCTACCACTTATTGAAATGAGTCGATTAAGATTAGTGTAGATCGTAGTTTGTAAAATCGATCTTGTTACTAGCATCCTCAACAGTTCCTGTCCGTCAGGATAAGAACTAGATTAATAGTATATAGAAACATACTAGAATGCAAGGGGCTATGATAGCTCTATAAATAGCCCGACCGAGGTGACTTAGATTATGATAGAGATACGCCTAGAAGGAGCTGTTCGAACTAAGAAAAGGCGCAAAATACTCCTCTTTTCTCATTTCATGAGAAAAGACGGCTAGGTGGCCTCAATCCGGCAACTGCTAGTGCTTCGCCAAATAAGTTTTTTCACGTATAGCGCGCAGCGTTGCCCCAGATTGGCACGCCTCGGAAGGAGGAAATCCGCAGCAATACTGGAGTATTGCGAGGATTTTCCGACTGAGAAGCGTGACAAGGTGGGGCAACGATGTGATGCTAGACGTGAAAAAACTTATTTGGAGGAGCACTAGAGTTAGGATAAATAAACTCTATAAAACATGCTTTAGCTCTCCGATTAAAGATGCTAACTTGCATGAATGAGCGATGAGACTCCTTATGATCAGATCCCGTTTTCTAGCTACCCCTCGCCGGAGCGTCATCCGGATAGGCTAGCAACAATTGCACATCTGTTCGGGCATAACTCGGCTGCTATTGAAAAATCCAAGATACTAGAGCTTGGATGCTCAAACGGCTCAAACCTCATTGCTATTGCAGAGACATTCCCTAAAGCGGCCTGTACAGGAATTGACCGATCAGAGAAGCAGATCGCTGCAGGACAACGCGCTGTTGCTGAGCTGGAATTGAGAAATATTGAACTCCGCTGTCAGCATCTAGAGTCTTTCGCTTCTGAAAATATAAAATATGATTATATCTTCTGTCATGGTCTTTTCTCTTGGGTCCCTGTAAATGTACAGCATAAAATTATTGAGATTATTTCAAACCATTTGAGCCCAGCCGGAGTAGCATTAATAAGCTACAATTGTTTACCTGGGTGGCAGCTTAGAGGGAACATACGTGCAATATTACAGCAGCTGGATATTAAGACTGCATCAGCGGAATCACGTGTTAATGCCGTGCGCCAGAATCTAGATAGACTTATGCAGGAGGAGTTGCAGGTGCATGCACTGCAGGGATTACTTGTGCGGGAGGAGTTAGCAAATCTTCGTGAGCAGTCTGATGCATACCTCTTTCATGAACTTCTTGCGGAAACAAATATCCCCTTAAGTATTACCGATTTTAATATGTTTTTGAAAGACTCCGATCTGCAATACTTAGGCGACAGCAGCTTTGCTAAGATTCGATTCGGACAGTTAACAAACTTTCCTGAAATGGAGATCATCTCTCAGGAGTATTTAGCCGATCTACTTTTCCCTATCACTTTACGATCAACTTTATTATGCAGAAAGAATGTGATTCTCAACCGTGCAGTTGCAGTATCAAGGCTCCGTGATTGTTACTATACCTCCTTTCTTGCGCCATCTGATGATGGCCAGAGCTTTAAGGAGGGCGATCCTATTGAATTCAAAAATCATCTGGACTACAAAGTTCAGGTTACTGATCCATTATTAATTAACGCCTTGATGAGATTGTGCAAATTGCGGCCGCTCTCTATAAATGGTGGAGAGCTAATTAAACATGCTCGCAAGGATATGGGGCAGACTATATCAGCAGAGCAGGAGTTAAATTTCTTCTCAACACTGCTTGGCTATTTCAGCTTGGGTTTGGTAGAGATCAATATTAACCCCGCGCGCTTTCAGACCTCAGTGGCAAAGAAGCCTAAAACCAGCAAACTTGCGCGCTGGCAAGCTGTAAGACAATCATGGGTTACTAACTTTAGAAATGAGTACGCTCCTCTAAATGAATTTGAGCGACGGGTGGTTGCATTGGCAGATGGGAAACTTACGCAGGAGGAGATCTTGCGACAATTGAATGAGGATTCAAAATTAACAACTGAGCGTAAGACTACTGGCATTTTAACTGAAGAGCTCGATTCCGATATGCCCATTGAACAAAAATTATCCGAATGCATACATATTCTTGCATCGTGTGCCTTATTATTATAGGTATCTCGAAGAATATGCTTAGCTAGTGCTGTATTATATTACATTTTAATTCGGTAATGAGGAGCAGCACCAGTTGAGTGGCACTGCTCCGGATTTCATCGGAAATTCATAACTTCATCGGTCTTGTGCATTGCAGCAATCGGATCCATACCCTGCGCCAGGACCCTGACTGCATCGAGATTCGGCAGACAGGTGACCATGACGTAGTGTAGTGCGATCGGAAGAATGACTCGCGTACATTCCCCTTCGACTTCGCACCGAATACCACTCTCAAAGACCAGAATAGGCGGAAGATCAGGGTTCATGGTTCGGGCCAGACTAAGGACCGTAGCGTTCTCGATGGATTGCGGCAATAGCCGCACCCGCTTGAACGTTAGACGTGCCTTGACCTGATCCAGGTCAATCCTGCCACTACATCTCAGAATCAAGGTCGTGGGATAGTAAGCAATTGAGGGTATCTGCCAAACCGGCAGAATCTCAAATGATACGTCCGACAGCAATAGTCCCAACTCAAGCTTATATCGGTCTGCATAGCGCGGCCGAAGGTATAGCGAATGAATACGCTCGGTAATAGGCGGGCTTCTGAAGGCTTGATCATACTGCATCACTGCCATTAACTGGAGGTGCTGCAATACCTCTGCAAAGCCTGCCAGTACAGGGATACACCCTGAGATGATGCAGCCTCCCTGTCGGTAGAACCGTTGCCTCTCACTCCGCTCCGCCTCCATGAAGGGCGGACAGAACAGCCTGCCTCGCGGAAAGTCTCCTTGCTGCATGATGACGGGCCCAGCAAAGGATTCATATGGCGTGAACTTTTCTGAGCCACCTGCCGTATCGATCACAACATCACACGTTCGATTGAGGTCAAGCTCACCTATCGGTCGACAATCAAGCTCAGAACGACGTTCGGAGCCTCCATCCAGAAATATGTGCTGGGGGAGGATCCGTCTCATTCCATCTCCTCCGATACTGAGCATCGCCTCTAACTCTCTCAAAGAGTCATCATCGCGTAAGATCCCAACGGTCAACTGTAGACTGGGGTCTCTACTTATCGCCCACATTAGGCGAGAGCCAAGAAGCCCTGCACAACCACGGATCCCGATCCGCACTGTGTTCAACTGAGACACCTGCGCCCCTCCCTGAGTTACTGCCTCGATTGTTTTGATTTTTTAGCCGTAGCCACCTAGAGCTGCTCCAGATTTCTTACCAACAAGCTGCTGGTAAGGAATCTGGAGCAGAATTCTCTATCAAAGGTCTGAATTTCTAAATCCGGATAAACCTCTACAAAAATGGGAAATCGTATTTAAACCTATAATACTCAACTGATGCTTGCGTCCATGGAGCTACAGAACCCCATGGACACAAGTAATCATGTACTTCTACCCTAAAATCTATTTAAAAGATTGTCTTACTGCCGTAAGGTGCTGTTGATTATACACTGTATATCACACAAATTAAATAGCAAAGTTAAACTGTAGATATTGTTTAACCTAATATGATCTTAAGCTTTCCTTGGCAGAGCTAGGAATCCCTGCCTTCAAAACTCCTCCGCCCATCACCTCACTACCAAGCGGTATTCAGCTCGAACCGTTTCTCTACGACCTACCAACTACTAACGACGATTTCTAGTGCTTCGCCAAATAAGTTTTTTCACGTATGGCGCGCAGCGTTGCCCCAGATTGGCACGCCTCGGAAGGAGGAAATCCGCAGCAATACTGGAGTATTGCGAGGATTTTCCGACTGAGAAGCGTGACAAGGTGGGGCAACGATGTGATGCTAGACGTGAAAAAACTTATTTGGAGGAGCACTAGTACTAATGTTTTTTAATCTCCAGATCAGTTGTTTTTAATCATTTTTTAGCCTGAAAAAAGGGCGATATACTTCTTTTAGGTTATTCTTAATCCGACAACTGTCGGATTAAGTTTTAAGGGCGAATAAGATCTTTTGCAAAGATTTAATCG
Source organism: uncultured Bdellovibrionales bacterium (assembly GCA_964556665.1). GTDB lineage: Bacteria > Bdellovibrionota_C > UBA2361 > UBA2361 > CAZKXU01 > CAZKXU01. The sequence goes on from CAZKXU010000023.1 coordinate 16,607, forward strand.
GAATTTTTTACTGCTCCGCTATAATTAATCCAGATGACAAACCGTTTAGGAGTTTTTGGCATCCTCGACTTTTCTGTTCTGCTTTATTGTAAGGCCTAGCATGGCTTGACGCACCATGGAGTAGGTTATTGCTTCTGGGCGCCTAGTAGTTTCTGGAAATAAAGTATTTATTCTCTTATGTAAAGCTTGAAGATAGTCTAATGGATACTGACCAGCTCTAATTAAAATCTTTTCTAGCCTACTTTTAAAGCGACTTATCCACCTCCATCTTGGATTGCTTTGAATCCGAATGCGCCAAACATTAAGGCGCGCAACTGTTTTTAGCGCGGCGCGCGGCGCTTGGGCTACAATTGCTCTTACATTTGCCATCTTTTTGATTCCTTTGGCTGGATGATAGTGTCTACTAACTCGCCGTTCAGTTCGACTCCTTTCACGCAAGGCGTTCTCTTCGTTACCTGGATTAAATATTATTATTCTGAGGGCTTGTGCTGGTCTTCTTCTCCAATTTGAGAACTCCGATTTCCTTAAAATTTTTGTAAGGAGACGGTAGGCATTTAGTGTAAATGATACCGCTTTTTTCGGAGCTCTTGAAAGGGCGTAATTCCTGACCCATCTAGGTACCTGAAGTGCTCTAATCGCTCTACTAGAATCGTATAGCTCTGCATATTTGATCAACGACCGAAGAAACTGCATATACTTCCCGGGTCGGCGAGCCATTGCATCAATCACCAATCCGTCATTCCCTCTTAACGCTGCAAATTCCTTTCTGCGAAGCAAACTATTCTTTCTTCTTATAAATCCTAATAGCCATTGCTCAACTCTATCCGTTGAGGTCATTAAGCGGCGATATACGATCCAGGGGGAGGTTCTCAACTCCGAGAATCTTGGATCACTTAAAATTGTACGGGCCTTACTTTCAATAGCTCTTAATTTCAAGATAGTTCTGCGTGGATGGGTTAGAATATAATCAATTAGATTTGTTGATGAGAGATTTATAAATCTCAATTTTCGATCTGAAACCGCCTTTTCGAAGGTATCAAGAGCGTTCTCTAACCTAAGCTCAAGATTGGTCGTATCGAGAGCCAGTCTACGAACTTTCTGCTTACTACTTCTAAAGATAGCAAAGCGCTCCTGCGAACAAACTGCCTTAAGCTGACATTCAGCTAAATCTATCCTTTCAGGTAAGCTCTCACGATGAAACCAGGCCGCATGCATGACATCTGCTGCTGATCTATGCCAAGCTTTATATCGGGGATTTAACATTACCGCATTGTACCCCCTCTTTACTTCTCTGAAATAATTTACCAGATCAGCTGGTTTTGCAGAGAGGGCATACCTAATACCACCTTTTATTCGGCTTAGCCGCACAAACTCTCTTGAGCCGATAATATCTGCGACCAATCGGCGATTGTATATAACTGGCTTAACCAGTAGTTGACAATCCCGCAGATAGTCTCCGAGACGATGACGATTAACCGCAAGCTCAGCCAATAAGACACGCCAAACCGGTTTCTGTTCGGCCAAAGTTAAATCGGGCAGTTTTAACCGTTTATACAATTCCGTAAAACTGAGTAGTAATAACTTTCCGGCGTTTTTCAGCTCATTATGCTCACTTACATTTATCCGACCAATCCGAACCTCCCCAATGTATTTATCAATTGCCTCCACTGTTTCAGAATCAACATAAAGTCTTCCACGTAGTGTGACCCCACTTCGTTGTCTTACTCTTCTAATCCGATCAAGTAATTTTCGGGCAGAGGGAGAGAGCGAGGCCATCGACAAGGTCAATACTGGAAATCTATCCGGAACGATCTTCTTACTCCACGGGTCAGATATCTTGGGCGTTACATCTTTTAAACTGCTTCTCATTATAACAACTCTAATTACTTCAAGTTTAGCGATATTTTCGCATACTATTAGATCTTAAGATAACAAGAAAAAATAGACACCCATAAAGTAGCTACGAGAATTTCGTAGGAAGTTCTACGTAATTTTCTTAGTTAAATTATGGGTGTCTATTTCTATTTTCTTAGTTAAATTATGGGAGTCTATTTCTATTATTTCTATTTAGAAAACCAAGTCTTTGCAGCCACTATTTCTATCTTAATGTCCTTATAAGTTTCGACCTGTTCTTCCCCCAGTGTAATTACTGTTAGCTTATTAACATTTAATTCTTTAGAAATTTCATATAATGCTCTGAATTCTCTTTCCCTTGTTTTAAGCATTGATAAAGTGGGCGCTACTTGTATAGCTTCTATGTTTGTATGTCCTTTACGTATTAAGAAATCAATTTCAAAACCTGACTTCGTAATGTAATAGAACAAAGAATGGTTTGTCTTGTATCCTCGAATTCTTAATTCATTAAACACAGCATTTTCTAAAAGAATTCCGAGATTTGGCGAAGACATAACAGTTCGTGCGTTGTAGAAGCCATTATCTACTGTATAGAGTTTTCTATCAGATTTTATTCTGACTCTAGGTTTAAAGTTATATGCTTGAAGCTCGGATATTAAATACGCTTCTTCTGCGTATTTGATAAATTTTTTAATAGTTGGTGAGCTTACATCACCGTTTAATTGCCTCGACAAGCTATCTACGTTAAACCTAGAACAAAGACCCGCAAGGCAAAGGTCCAATGTGTCATTTAAGCCTTGTACATTTCGTATGTTGTTTTTTCGGACTATGTCTTTTAAAATTATCGAATCCCATAATGTTGAAAGATAAATTCTATAGTCTACCTTACCTGTGGCAACATCAGGAAATCCTCCGTACTCAAGGTACTTTTTTATATCATATTCGCCACTAGCCGAATTAAATATTTCTTTATAGCAGAATGGGAATATTTCTATGCATAGATGTCTTCCTGTTAGAGAAGTAGCAAATTCATCACTTAATAAATTTGAGTTTGAGCCGGTAACAATAATATTTTGATTATTGCGATGTAGTTTATTAAGAAATTGCTCCCAGCGAGGCAAAAGGTGGATCTCGTCAAAGAAATAATAATCAATTTCTCCATACACATGCTTTAGTGCGTCAACTAAATCATTTGAATTTGTATTTTTTGGCAAATCATCTTCTTCGAAGTTAAAATACGCAAATTGTTTACTTACTAAAGCGCTCATTGCCAAAGTGGACTTGCCAGATCTTCTTGGACCTAGAATTACTTTAATAAGTTGGGAGTCTAGGTTTTTGGTGAGTGTAGAAATTGCAAATCTTTCTATAAGCTCCTTTTCTTTGAATTTTTCAATTTCTAATTTTTGTTTTTTAACTATATTGACAAGCAAATCATTCATATTTTAGAATAATATAATGTATTCTAAAATATAGCAACTTAATTTTAATTGACCGGTAAAAATACATAGTGATTTTAATAAGTTATTATATGCTTATTACCTTCCTTTTTGAGTAACAAGTCTCACATCGTATTTAGCAATTACACGCTTGGCGATCGCCTTTAAACGAAATAATCATGATAGAATAATCTCTGGGTGCCCGTGATTATTTTTTATATATGACTGGGACCGCGGGCTTCCAGCCCGCTGGTGGCAGTTGCAGGAGATTTTTGTTCTACCCTTTTAGCTAAAAATATTCGACTATCACCGAGTAAAGTTTTCCAATCAATATTCCAGCATTTGCCAAAATATCTGTGCAAAATGGGTACAGCACCAGAAGAGAATGATCTTTCGAGCATTCTCTTCTGGTGGCTATAGCGGAGGGGTCACACCCGTTCCCATACCGAACACGGTAGTTAAGCCCTCCAGCGTCAATGATATTGGGATCTCTCGAGAAAGTAGAACGCTGCCAGTATTTACCCCCGATAACCCTAAAGGTTTTCGGGGGCTTTTTATTTGATGAATCAATATATAAATCAGTATTTGGCCGGCAGAAGAGTTGTAAAACATCTGGTTAACTCTCTGTCGGCTTGCATCATGAGAGTAGTCTGCGTTTGATCTGAATGCATAAATTCACGATCAGGGCTCCGACCAACCCTGTTGCCAGGATCATTGATGGTACACCATAGACAAGCTCCATCACCCTGAAGCCGTAGCGTTGACCTAGCCAATAGGGAAGGCCTTCGTAGAGCCCAAGTACTGCGAAGACAGCCAGGCAGACAATGACGTTCACGTACATGCCCTTCCACTTGCCATACTCTCTGATCGTTTGCTCGTCGATCCCATTGAAAGCAAGCACCACTCCCGGGACGAGAAAAACCGCTATCAAGGTGATGCAGAAGTTGCTCTCAGTTGAGCCGTTGGAGAGCTCTTCCATTGAGATGTATGGAAGAAAACATGACCATGTGATAGCGTGCATGATGCCGATGGAGAGAAGTCCCTGCTTGAATACTTTCCACGGGTAACTGATTGCAATGCTTGTCACGGCAACCTCCCAAAAGTAACAGAGAAGAGAAAGAGCATATCTTTCTGTTGACTGTTACCTAGTTGAAAACCTTCAACTCTTCTACCAGCTAAGTATGATAGCATAAAGAGAGGACTTGATAAATCGTGATGTTCTCGGGCATTTTTCGCCTTCTCTAAGTTCGAACTGCTTCTTCTAGGATAATATTTAAATCGCAGTCACCTCTTGTCATTTACACGAAATTCGTGTAAGCTATAGTTGTGACTCAAAAAAAAGTTAAAACCAGTATTACCTTTACCGCTCCTAAAGGTCTTATCAGTCGAGCTCGGCTAAGAGCCAGGGCAAACAATCGAACGCTTAACGAATTATTCAATGATTGGCTTGGTTCCATGGTCAATTCTCATTCCAATGGAGATATTTTTGATAAGCTCATGGATGAGCTTTCCACTGTGAATTCCGGAGGCCCCTACAGTCGAGAGGAATTAAATGAGCGATAGATATTTTATCGATACAAATATATTTATCTATTTATTTGATAAGTGTAGCCCTGAAAAGTCACGTACCTCAAGAGTAATCATTAAAGAAGCTTTAGATAAGAAAAACGGATTGATCAGCTTTCAGGTTGTTCAAGAGTTTATGAATGCTGCTGTCAAGAGGTTCCCGCAAAAAATGTCACATAAGCAGCTACGTAATTTTTTTAGAAGGATATTAAGGCCGCTCATCGGAATATTACCAGATGTCCAGATATATGAAGACGCCTTAGAAATTAACAAGCAATATAGGTTTTCATTCTACGATTCACTCATTATTGCAGCTGCTCAATCCAGTGCATGTAATATCTTATTGAGCGAAGATCTACAGTCAGATCAAACAATCGAAGGGGTAAGAATTGTGAATCCATATAAACAACTAATGTTTCATAATGATTAGTCTGCTCAAGTCCCCGTTCAGGGGGCATACATGCGCGCCCGCAGGTCGCGCATTAGTGCAGCCTGCAGCTGCCCTTTACCCGTGCTGCGCACGGGGAATAATGCATACCACCATACCCCGTGAACGGTCACCTGCTCAACTAGTGCTCCTCGGTGGGGTCCTTCAGAAGTCGAAGCTGATCCTTAGCGAACCGACATGGTGCTTCACCTGTTTCCTTTTTCTCGGGACCCCGACTGAGAGAGCATGTTCGATTATATCGAGCGCGAGCCTTTTCGTAGTCTACGGGTGTCCCTTGTCCTAAACGATGTACCAGGCCTTCCATAGCGCATCCCCAGGCATCTAGCGCAGTGCAAGCGATGGAAAATGTTCGGTATAGGCAAATCAAAGTCTCCTCAGTGGTATGATAGGAGATTGCGTCTGAAGGTGTTTTTACATTCCTAATGGTGGCGCCTCTATTCGTACATCCTGAGGGATTGCCTAATGCGCAAGCCAACGAGTAGCCATGTCGGCGCTCCATATCGAACTCCGGTAGCCCATACTTTTCGAGTACTAGAGCGATTGCGCGGCAGGCAGATCCATTAAGGCGATCGATGCACTCAGTTGTGCAGGCCGATATATTGTTCCTGCAATTTACCTCCTCCCACTTTTTTCCCTCCCAAAGCAACCAATGTCGCCATGTTCGACGGGCGTTCCAGATATCTGCGGGACATGTCTGAGTTAAAACTTCGATATCGCGAACATCAACTATACGGGAGGCAGCATGACGAAGCTCAGATTTACTTGGAGCATCTGCTAATAATGGTCTAGCGATTACGAATACGGCAAACCCCACACAGGTTCTTACCAACAGACCAATTTGCACTTGAAAACTCCAGTATTGAGTGAAAACGCTCAACCAAACATTCAGAGACCCAACTCTGAGATCTTATCTAGTATCATACTGTACTTATATCATAAGGAAAATAGACATCCATAAAGTAACTACGAGAATTTCGTAGGAAGTTCTACGTAATTTTCTTAGTTAAATTATGGGATTCAATTTCTATTGCCCAGAGGACCGAGCGCTCCTTCTCTCATACATCGTTAAAGCTACCATCGACAATGCGTCGACTGGCTTACACTCCTCCTCTCTATTTTGCTACTATTATTGATCTTTAGTGGAGTATTCGACTCTTCTGGGGTACTTTAATAAGCCTAACAAAAGACCAATTCCAGCTATTTAGCTAGTTTAAAACCTAAGACTATCATCGGAGATTTCCGGGTTGCGAGTTCAGTCCCTCCAACATACGGTAAGTCAAAAAGTAATTGACAGCTAAAACCATGAGATTTGGCAAGGTCAAAAACTATTCTTTGAAGTGCCATTGATTGACTATCCCGATACCCTGCGCGCTCCGCCCTGTCTCGCGCTAAAGCATCGTCTGATAATGTAACAAACAACAACGCTTCATCTTTAAATAACCCCAATTCAAACAAATTACGAATATCGCTCTCTTTTCCTGTTGAGAGATGGCCTAAATAATCTAAATTTACGTAATTAAACCCCTTATTCTGTTTGGCAAGCTTTGGGATCTCAGAATCTAGACTAGCATTTCGAAGCTCTACTTGTCGAAGCGCGGCTCCTTCTCCATTTAGTAATATACCAACTGTACGCTGCATTATTTCAAAGGTACGGCTATCCTGCTCTACAATTACACTATCTTCCACTGAAAGATTTAGTCTCTCTCGAATTAATCTGAGTGAATCAAAATATGCAGCCTCTAATCCAAGATAAGCAATTGAAGTATCGCCAAGTGTTTGCTCTGTAACTTCGACACACAGTTCCCTGACCGCACGCTTGTCATGGGAATTAAAGCGTCGAACACCAAAGACACTAAGGTCATAAGAACCATCTGAGCGCCTTACAGTAGTTAAATCATAGCTGCTTAATTCACCTGACATCCTGCGTCGGCGAGTTTCAGGCGATCCGATAAAGCATTCCCTGGTGTATGGAAAATCACGTTTCTTTATTGTGGCCCAACGCTTAAGCATTTCAAAGGGGCTACAATTGAATGCATCTCCCACACCTGCCAAGCTAACTTCAAAACTGTATATTCCAACCTGATCAAACATCGTCGCAAGCAGATCATTTTGATTAATTTCCCTTAGCATCCTTCCAACGTCACCTGCGTACTTATACGTCAATAATTGGTCTACTTTCTTACATAAAACCTGATCTCTAGTCTCTGCAGAAGAAGCAAAGGTATCATTACCGACATGTGCCATATGGTAGCACTGTAAGCCGGGAAATTTATCAACTTGACCAGTTATCTCTAGATAGCGCATAAGCATAAGGTATGGCCTACCAGAAAAGATTGTTCCTATGCGTGACATACTGACTTCAAAAGAATACTCACCTACTTTGTCTTGAAATGATGACAGCATCTCTTCCTGATTAACCTCACGTATCATCCTTGAGAGAAAGCCTCCGTACTTAGTTGCTAGCAGATGTTCTATCTTCTTTTTAAGAACTTCATTGATCGTAATCGGATCGTCATATGAATTATTGCATGCTTTAGCCATGTGGTAAGATTTAAACCCTGGGAACAAAGCATCCTGGCCGGTAATTTCCAGATACCGCATCATTATTTGGTAAGGACTACCTGAAAAAGCTTTTACCACAGACGCCATTTTTACTTCAAAAGACTGTGCGCCTACTCTGTCAAGGAAAGGTTCTTTTAATTCATCAATAGTTACTTCTGCAAGCATTCTATTAAGACTTCCCTCATAACGCTCTGCGAGGAGATTCTCTACTTTCTTTTTTAACACCTCATTTATATTTTCCTCTGATGTAAAGGTACCATTACCAGGTCGCCTCATATGGTAAGGCTTTAGTCCTGTGAATTCCTCCTCTCTGCAGGCAATCCTGATGTAATGCATCATTAGTAGGTATGGGCTATCGTTAAATTGACGGCTTAGTACATTTCTACTGATAGTAAAGGAATAATCCCCGACTTGGTCAGTAAATGGTTGAAAGAGAGTATCTTGATCAGCTTCTGCAATCATAAACGCAAGGTTGCCACCATATTGATCTCTTAATATTGGATCTATTCTTTTTCTTACAACCTCATCAATCAATGCAGTTTCATCAAATATACCTTTGGTCGTATTCCCCATGTGATATGGTTTAAAACCATCAGCAAGCCTCTCTTGCCCTGTTAATTGTAGGTAGCGAACCATCATGGGATATGGACTGCCAGCAAATCTTGCCATTATCGCACCCATGCTGACTTCAAATGAATATTCTCCTACTTTGTCAGGAAATGAACTTTCCAAATCATCTTGAGTTACCTCCTGCAGCATCCTATCGATTTTCCCGCCGTACTTAGTAGAAAGTAAATAATCACCCTTTTTCTTCAGAATCTCATCAGCCATTTCAGGTGTTATTACTCCAACCTGTGCCATATGATAAGGTTTAAGTCCTGGGAAACGATCAGCCAGGCCAGCAATCGATAAATAGTGCATTAAAATATGATACGGCCTACCGGAAAATATTTCACTGATTCGACTCATGCTAATTTGAAAACTACGACCTCCTAGTTGGTCTTGTAGTGGAGAGATTAGATCTTCCTGCCTTACCTCCTTCAACATTTTTGAAAGATCATTGTCATATTTAGCAGACAATAAGTGTGTAATCTTTTTACATAGGACTTCATCTACAAACGTACTTTCAGTGTATAAATTAAGTGTGCCTGGGAAGTGGTAAGGTCGTAAACCTAAGCAGGCGCCTCTACATTGTAAAATCTTAAGCGCCTGCTCAAGGTCTCTAGCCTGCACACGTTGTCTTGTGGGATGGGCTCGGCCATTATCATCAGGTCCATCATGGCTGCTAAGATATTCTACTATTTCTGATACAATAATAGACTGCCTCGCTGTGGTGTCAGGCATGGGTAGTGACTTTTCCTCCTCAATTACTGTCGGCTTTTGATCAAGAGCTTCCCGCATGGAGTGAGTATTATAGTAAATTCTTAGAATAAGTCCGAGTACGCGTATAAAAGCACATTGATGTTATTGCTGATTTTCTCTGAGATGTGGCATCACGCGAACGCGGAGCGATATGCTTGAAAGGAGGAGGAATTTTTTTGAAAATACGGGCTAAACTGGACTGAAGCCCAGCCAGGTCGGATTTTTAAACAATATGAAGTAATTTCATCAGATCAGCCTTCGCAGAAGAAGGCTTATAAAAATGGCGGCTAGCCATTACTGCTTAATTTTTGCGATTACGAGCCGTGCGACTGAGACACTCCGTAATAATATATCGATCGGAAACTAGGAAAAGCCATTGTTTGTATGTAAAACAGCGCTGGCCGCGACGGAGCTTAGGCGGAACAAATGCCGCAACCTTTGCAAACTCTATCGGCTGACTGAGCTGCATGCTCATGATAAACTCCTCAATATACCATAGGATCGTTTTATCTTTCTGACGGAGAATACTTGGTGAACGCAATACTTCGCCTACAAAATTCACAAATGCATGAGGAGAGATCGCCAAGCGGCGGCCATGGGCTTCAACAACACCTAAACATTCATGTTTACGATGGAAGACTTCAAAGCTGCGGAAACGGTGACGGTCTTTACCGGCAAATGCAAGCACAATCTCGTCACGTACAAAATTAAATATATTTCTACCGAAAAGGTGATATATCAGCGCTAGCCTTCTTGCACCATCAAAATAAAAATAAAATCCTGAGCTGCTGCGGCACTCAAACCGTGCACGCGGATGCTCAAAAATAAACGGTCGGATAACCTCTCGGTTAGGACGTAATAATTTTGTACGCCGCAGGAGTTCTAATAATGCACGCGTAGACTCACTAAGACTCTCTCCATAATTGGGATATCTCTTTTTAACTTTTACCGAACTATGCGCTAATTGAATAAAGTGCTGTACCGCAGCAACAGGAATTATGTAATCACGCCCGCGCAGAGTAACTGTGATCTCAATACCGTTGCGTGTCTCCTTGGCGGTTATCCCAGGTATTTCACTAAAGAGTGGATCCTGAGGGTGCAGCATCTCTGTGGCAGCTGTCGGCGTTCCAAGATAGAACGGCCGGCGATAACCCTGAGGATTTGGCAATCGACATGGGACAATATAACCGCGTAAGCAGGTCTTCCCCTCATGCAGGTAGTATAGCCTAGGCTTTTCATCTCCAAACAGTTTGCGAACCCACTTCTCGGAGCGATATTCAGTATTAATCCCAGTTGTTTTTTTAAACCACTCTTCGTAACGGTTAGTTAAATTTTCGCGCGCTGCCGGATCAACAAAAAGTCCATGCAGTGTTACACGATAATGCTGTTGAAATTCAAGGGACGGGATACTCTTAATTACATCTTCTACAAACGGCAACAGAGGCTCTCCTGGAACTTCCTCCGGTTTTTTAGAAACTTCTGCTGCGGATGAATTACCAGCTAGCTCATCATTCATATTCTTGCATATATGTACATATACATGATTGTCCTTAGAGAATGAAACCTACCGTTTATAGTATATCTAAGAACTTCTTAAAATCAAACTCAGAATAGATCCCTTCTGCAGCACGGGACTTGGTATCCTGGGCATTAGCAACCCAAAATTTAAGATTAACCGGATCATAGATAACATTCTGGAAGTTTGAGCGCATGGCAACCTTAGGAATCACCTCGCTCATCAGAAGCTGCGGTGTTAACTCCCCATTAAAACGTGTTAACTCCTGGTGCATTACATCATTAAAATGTCCACCGTATAATATATTATTTATACCTGCGATCTTTTCAGTGCCGTCATTCAAATCCTGACCTGGCTTAAAAACAACGAAGCGATCCCGATCACGAACATAGATCTCTGCTTCACCACTCTTTCCATCGCTCATTAGATAGACAAAGGAGTTAGTGCCTGGACTATCCTTAATTATGCGACGAACGTCTGCTAAATTTTTTGCTTTAGCTAAAATCTCCCGTAAAAGAAACGGCATCGGCTTACCGCTCATAGTCTCGTTCGCCGGACTGCCGTAACCCATCTCACCAAGCGTAATACCCTCCGCATTCATTCCTGAAATTGCCCCAAGAAAACCTATCCATCCGATATTTACATAAGGAATACCGTGATCAGGCTTAGCTACGTTAATTAGGGGAAACTGATGCAGATGTGAAATCTTATGAAGCCCCCAGTCAAGAATGCGAACCGTATACATTCCGCCATCCTTAGTGGCTCCGGGCAATGAACAGATATTACTGCAGGATGTGCCAAACAGCATCTGCTTGGCGATCTCTTTAATCTTTTTTTTACCACCCCATTCACTCATCTCAGGCAATGCATGAATATGATGTATAGTCTCCAACGGCATCATAGCGCCGTGCGCTAATCCATGCATCTCATCCATATACTCCTCAGCAATATATGGACGCTGTCTTTCGAAGGCTTCTGCAAAAAATTCTGTGGAAAGGAATTTCTTTTGTGCCCGCTCATGTAAATACCCGAGATTCGCCTGAACCTCTTTGCGCAACAGAGCCCCTTGCTGATACCCCATCTCATAATAACTGCCGCAGGTATAGAGAACTCGAATTCTGCGATCATCTGTCCAGCTCAGCCGGGCGCGTGAAAGAAGCTCTGCCTCTTTCGCCGATGAATCTATAAATTCACTCCGCATATATGGATTATACGGGTCAAGCCGAGCTAGACAGCCGTAGACCGGCAGCATAAGTGAGGAGAGAAGAAATGTGCGTCTCTGCATATATTACTAGATGAGCTCAAATATACCTTAGATACAGCTTAGTCTTAGCTGATAGCATAGGCGAGTAGCCAAATGCGCATTATCGAATCTGGTGAAAAAGAGGCGGAACTCAGGAACTATAAGTGGCTAAACCGGCCCCAAAATCTCAAAAATTGAACACATTATTTTGAGAAAGCTAGCTAACTACATGAATTTACTACAGATCGCATATAGACATAGTACTGGAAAAAAACATTGGCTTATGCCTAAAATTTATCTCCAACAAATTTAACCTTACATAGGAGTATAAAATATGTCTGAGACAGAAAATTCATCAACTGGTGATACAAATAAGGATGTTTTAGTCGTAGTTTCCAAACTTAAAAGCTACATCCGTTCCGCATCAGGTTTTAACACATCAGGAGATGTTCCAGACAAAATCTCCCAGATGGTCCGTAGCCTATGCAATAACGCTATTGAAAAAGCTAAAGCAGAGGGCAGAAAAACTGTAATGGATAGAGATTTCCTGTAATTTCTCGCACAGTTTGAATAAGATAGTAGAGGTAGCCACGACTCGACTGAGCTCGCCGAAGTCTGGCTGCCTCTAACTAAGCACAGCAGCCCTAATCGAGTTCCAGATAGCGCAGGTGATTGACCGATGTTAGAATAACTCGGTATTAATAATTTTAATCTCCTCTGCCTGTGCCAACCCGTCTTGAACCAAAACTATTCACCCTCCTCCGCTCTGGATATTCCAGATCAGATCTGGTCTCCGATATCATCGCTGGCATAGTGGTTGCCGTAGTGGCCTTACCGCTCGCAATTGCCTTTGGTATCGCCTCCGGTGTTAAGCCTGAGCAGGGGCTCTACACAGCTATAGTCGCAGGATTTGTAATCTCTTTACTTGGTGGCTCACGCGTCCAGATAAGTGGACCAACCGGTGCTTTTATAGTTGTGATATACGATATCATTCTACGGTATAATTATGAAGGTCTAGCAGTTGCCACATTCATAGCAGGCCTACTACTCGTTGCAATGGGCATGGCACGTATGGGGATTCTATTGCGTTATATCCCGTACCCGCTAACTGTAGGCTTCACCTCAGGGATTGCTATAATTATTTTCTCATCACAGATTCGCGATCTCATAGGATTAAGAGTCGATAAGATGCCGGCTGACTTTATTGGGAAATGGGCCGTCATCTTTGAGCATCTTCATACTATAAACTTTAGCGCCGTTACATTATCTGTAGTGACACTCCTAATTTTATTTATATGGCCCAAGATTACAAATCGCATACCTGGGTTGCTAGTCGCCTTAATAGCAGTCACTCTGATTTCTAATTTATCAGAACTTAAAGTTGAAACAATCGGTACACGCTTTGGAACTGTTCCGGCTTTCTTTCCTTCACCACACCTCCCCATTATTAACTGGCATCAATTTACTGAGCTTTTTAGGCCTGCCCTTACGATTGCATTTCTTGTTGCTATTGAAAGCCTGTTTTCAGCAACTGTCGCGGATGGAATGATAGGCGCACGACATAGATCAAATATGGAGTTGATTGCTCAGGGATTCGCCAATATCTTAAGCCCCTGCTTTCAAGGGATACCTGCTACTGGAGCACTTGCACGCACTGCTACAAATATAAAGAACGGCGCAAAAACCCCTATTGCAGGCCTAGTTCATGCATTATCACTGCTATTAATCCTGCTTTTTTTTGGAGAATGGGCTGAGCTTATCCCGCTACCTCTACTTGCCGGTATCCTGGTTTGGGTAAGCTACAACATGAGCGAGTGGAGAACTTTTGTGCGCATTTTTCGCTGCCCTACAAGTGATATCGCTATTTTACTCATCACCTTTTTTCTGACAGTATTAATTGACCTAACAGTTGCAATTGAGGTCGGTGTAGTTGTCTCTGCATTTCTCTTTTTGCGTCGCATGGAAAGTACAACTGAGGCTGAATTTATCACTGCTGAACTGCAGAGCCAGATTGATGATGGAGAAGATGAGGATGTTGGGGCTCCAACAAAACAGGAGGTACCTCCCGGAGTTGAGGTATTTGAACTATTTGGTCCTCTTTTTTTCGGCGTAGTAGAACGATTTAGAACCGCATTACAGCGAGTTCAACGCCCCCCCAAAGTATTGATTATGAGGATGAGAAATGTTTCTGCAATCGACGCTTCAGGCATACAGGCATTGGAGGACGTTCTGCTGCGTTGCAAACGGGATGGGACACTTCTCTTAATCTCTGGCTTGCGACCACAGCCTTTAGAGGCATTGCGCAAGATAGGTTTTATTGAAAAGCTAGGAGAGAAAAATCAATTTCCAAACATCTATGAAGCCTTAGCACGAGCAGGACAGGAGGTAAACCATAACGTACATGCCAAAAATAGAGCTCAGAATTAATTTTCAATTTTTCTTAGTTTATTTAACTCGATGCCGCATCTAGTGCTTCTTAATGGATCTGTATTTAACCAGAAACAATGGGATCCTATTTTACGCTGGGCCTTAGAGCCTATGCTGGGAAAGCAGTACGACTTTTTGAGGTATGAATATCGAGGCATCGCTACACCAAACTACATTGAACACAGTTGGAATATTTTTGACCTTGCTAGGGATCTAGCTGTGTTGCTCGATCGGCATAACATCCGCAAAGCACACCTGTATGGTGTTAGTAAGGGTACTATTGTTGGACTAGCGTTTTCTATCTTATACCCAGAGCGAGTTTTATCATTAGGCGGCTACGGCTGGTATTACATCGGATATTCTGGACTGGATCAACCAAAAAGGTATTTTGAAAAACGGCTTTCCGCATTTGAAAAATTGGAAAATATCTGGAAAAGACCACTTGGTCCAATAGAATTTGAGATGCTGTGGCGTGAGGTATACTGTCGAATTGCAATGGGTAAGAATCACGAGGAGCTTTCGTTATGTGACAGGTTTAAGGAAATATTAGTTAAAAGAACCGTATATAGACTATGCAAGCCTACTCCTATAAAGGCGATGTACGACTGGTTTTCATATGGAGTAAAGGAGCTGCCTAAAGAACGGGATAAATTTATTTCCGGGCTAGAGAGACTAAATTCTACCCCTGTATTGATTCAACATGCATTAAAAGATGAGACACTCCCTATTGGCATGGCACAGGAACTAGCCAAGGCGCTCCCTACTTCCAAGCTAATTGAGTACGGAAGCGGATTCAATCATCTCTCCATTGGAACATCAAAGCAACGCTGTCGTGCGATAATTTCTGACTATGCAATGTTTCTTGAGAATCTTACTAGGGACATCAGTCTACATCAAGCAGTGGAGCAAACTCTTTCCCCTTAACCAACATAAGATCAGTCATTTTAGAAACACTATTGATTACCCTGTCTTTTGAGAAAGTAGTAAGGCCTGAAACTCCCTGATAGTGCGTGTCTGTAATACACTCCCTTAAAGCCACTATCTCCAATCCGCATTTTTCAACAGCGGCTTTAACAATAAGCAAATTATCGTATGCATGCACTGCAGCATATGATGGGTCTGCTCCGTATAAAGTTCTGTATTTTTCAACCATTCTGCCCTGAGCGTTTGTGATATAACGAATAAAGATTACACCATCTGCCTTGCTCTTATCCTCCATAATATCAGGATAATAAGTAAGATCAGCTGAAAAAACAGCGCCACGGAAATGCAACTCTCTTAACTGTCGTAAAAATATGGAAAGATCTCCTTCCTGAAGGTATACGATTATTGCCTCCACTTTGCTTTTAGTAACTGCTGCCAATGCTGCGCGAAAATCAGTAGTTTGAGGGTTAAATATGAACTCACGTAACGGCTTAAGTCGTAACGCATGCAGCTTACTAAGTGTCGCGCCCATTAGTTGATCAAAATAGCCGGTTGCTGTGTGAAAAACAGCGATCCTTGTAATCTTAGATGCTCGTATATACTCCACCATTTCATTCACATCTTCTGTCAGTGGAGGTCTAACAGTGAAGACAAATGGACGGTCCTTCGTTAAAGTTTCGGAATAGGCTGAAGCTGAGATCATGATAGTACGGTAGCGTTGAGCCAAAGGAGCGGCGACCTCTGCAAACTCGACCCAGTTAGGACCAAATATTACGGGAACTTTATCTGAAGCTGCCAGTTTTGTGAATGCCGAAACTGTTTCCCGAGTACTAGAGCGGTTGTCTTCATATATAATGTTGACTTTTTTATTAGCAATACCTCCTTTACTATTAATCTCCTCTCGTGCCATTTCAAGACCTCTCCGCTCATCTTCACCACCAATAGCTCCAAATCCGGAGAGTGAAAGTACAGCTCCAAAAGAGAGATCCTGTGCAGTAGAAATAGAGGCAACAAGGGAACTGAGTAGAATGGAAATTAAAAATCTTACGGCACGACGTGACAATTTCTGGTTATACATATTCGGTAAACATTATAAAAATAAAGGCATAACTTTCAACCACGCATCGGTGTCTTGCCACAAGCTTTATTCCAGACTGCGTCATCGCAGAGCAGATGGCTGATAGAATTATTTCATGGTGCGCTGCCCATCAATTTAGGTAGGCTCCAGTTGTTGCACCTCTAATTAGAATCTACCAGCAAGGCTTCCAACTTAGACTGCATTTCAGTCAACTGAACACTACTCTCTGCACATGCCGTAATATGCCCTAACTTCCGGCCTGGCCTATCTGATTTGGCGTATAGGTGTAGGTGGACATTTTGAAGCGCCAATATCGGTTCCGCATGTGGAGACTTAGACAATATATTGTACATAACTGAATACCCTCTTGTACTCGTTGAACCAAGTGAACTACCGGTAACTGCGCGAATATGATTCTCGAATTGGCTCGTATGTGCACCCTCAATCGTCCAGTGCCCAGAGTTGTGCACTCGCGGGGCCATTTCATTAAATAGCAGCTTGCCATTTTGCACAAAAAACTCCAGCGCAAAAACTCCACAATAATCTAAATGCGAAGCTACTTTCTGCGCATACTCTTCTGCTAATACTGCCAGCTTTTCCTGATTTGGCGCTGGAGCAACAGATCGCCACAAAATACCGTTACGGTGTAGATTCTCCACCAAAGGATAGCACTTCGTCTCTGCTCCTCTGCCTCTAACTGCAACAATTGAAATCTCACGATCGAATCGCACAAATTCTTCGAGAATGAGAGCCTGACTGCATAACTCCTGATAGGCAGTCTTAATCTCCGCCTCATTCCTGATAACTCGCTGCCCCTTACCATCGTATCCAAGTCGGCGTGTCTTCAACACCGCTGGAAAACCTAATTCCTGGCAAGCCTTTGTTAGATCCTCTAATGACTGTATAGCAAAGAAACGGTGAGTTGGAATGCCGAGCGTCTGACAAAGCGTTTTCTCCGACACTCGGTCCTGAGCAACTTCTAGCGCTTTATTATTAGGAGATACTGGAACATACTGCGCACAGTATGCTAATGCCTTACTTGGAACATTTTCAAATTCATAAGTTATCAGGTCCACACTCTTTGCAAAAGCTTGCAGCGCTTCTAAATCTTCAAATGAGCCAACTACCTGCTCCCCTACATGACCTGCAGGCGCATCAGGAGCTGA
Source organism: uncultured Bdellovibrionales bacterium (assembly GCA_964556665.1). Taxonomy (GTDB): domain Bacteria; phylum Bdellovibrionota_C; class UBA2361; order UBA2361; family CAZKXU01; genus CAZKXU01. The sequence continues at coordinate 34,189 of CAZKXU010000023.1, forward strand.
GTCAAAGAAGCGGAAGCGATAGCCAAGCGGATATCCGGAAAGAGCTAACATCCTCCCAAGCTGCCCAGCACCTAAAATTCCGATTGTCTGAATCGTCATGTTTATTTTTTAAGCTTGCGCGGATCTCTGTTTTTTAACACCTTAGCCGTTTGTGCTTTGCGAAAATTAACTAGCTTAGCTCGAAACTCTGGATGCTTGTTGGCAACTATACTCGTCGCTAAAAGCGCCGCATTGATCGCTCCTGCCTTACCGATAGCCAATGTTCCTACCGGTATACCAGCTGGCATCTGTGCGATCGATAGTAATGAATCAAGCCCTTTTAATGCTTTTGATTCAATCGGCACTCCAAGAACTGGTATAGTTGTCTTTGATGCTGTCATCCCTGGCAGGTGAGCAGCACCGCCTGCTCCTGCAATAATAACCTCAAGCTTATTATCACCAGCACACTCCGCGAATTTAAATAGAAGATCAGGCGTGCGATGGGCTGAAACCACCTGCACTAGATAAGGGACACCAAAATCAGTCAATGTATCTACACAGTGTTGCATAGTTTCCCAATCAGACTGAGAGCCCATGATAATCGCCACTAAAGGCGATTTTCTCAAAGTTTGCTTTTGGCGCTTATCTCTTTTTCGTAACATGCAGAAATCTATATCATGTATATTCATCGAAAGTCGAGCCTAGCCAACATTCGCCATTTCCCTTAAACATAGATTATAATCTATGGGTACCTATGAATATGTGTTAGATAATGCAGCTATGGATCGAAAGATTGCACTGATTACAGGCGCTTCCTCAGGACTTGGTGCCGAGTTTGCTCGGCAACTTCATGCTAAAGGATACTCCCTTGTTTTAGTTGCGAGAAGGGAAGAGCTGCTAAGGGAGCTAATCAGATCTTTTGATAGCAGCTCAGGCCAAAAGGCAGAATTTTTGGTAGCGGATCTAGCCTCCCACTCCGGCATTGCTTCGGTAGTTGATTACATAAGTAGAAATAAGGTTGATCTTTTGATCAATAACGCCGGGTTCGGTTCATTCGGTTATTTCGAAACTCTTAGCCTAACACGTGAGCTTGAAATGGTTGATCTAAATGTAAAGGCGCCATTAATCCTTTCCCATGCTGTTATTCCCCAGATGAAACAGAGGAAGGATGGAGCAATACTGAATGTATCCTCTATCGCAGCCTACCAACCTATTCCATATATGAGCACTTACTCAGCTACCAAGGGATTTGAGTTAAATTACTCCTTAGCATTACGGTACGAACTTGCCCCCTACGGAGTACGGGTAATTACACTTTGTCCCGGCCCGGTAGCAACAGAGTTTGGAGGCGTAGCACGCGTCCCAGGCACCGCCACCGGAATACCGCGTGACACAGCAGAGGAGGTAGTAAGGGAAGGCATCGAAGCTTTACTACTAAATAAAGCAGCCGTAGTACCTTGCTTGAGAGCTCGATGTCTTTATTATGCAGCGGCTTTATTGCCACGCACTTGGTCTACCTGGATAACCGGACAGCTGTTAAAGGCACCACTTAAGGCGACACTCGAGAGATCTAAGCATGGTTAGAGCTATCTTTATTCTCGTTATCTGCACATTTCTTCTTGCAGCACTTACTACACCGATTATTTATGCAACTTTGTTGAATCTATATCCAGATCTACCTTGGCCATTCTCCCGTGTATATGATCGAGTCGCCATGTTATGGGTTGTCATCCTCCTAATTATCTTAAGAAAATCATTTAAACCGCATGAAGCGATTACATATCTAAGTGAAGGACACTGGAAAGAACGACTGAAGTTAATCTGCATCGGAGCTGCCATTTCAGTCACAGCTTCACTTCTGTGTATCCCTTTCATAGCAGAAAGCAGCACTTCCTGGCATGAAATGAATCTGCAATTTATTTACAAGCTAGCTATAAAAATAATCCCTGCAGCGCTGATAATAAGCATAATCGAGGAGACATTTTTTCGAGGTCTTGTGCTCAGCTCTCTTCAGCGTAGTTTTAGAAATATAGTTGCAGTAACTTTTACGAGCATCCTCTATGCAGCTGTACATTTTATAGCACCACTTAAAAACTTTGTTCCAAGCAGCTCCTCTCCTATTGAAGGCCTAAGATATGTCCAGGCTGTGCTACTGCGGGATATCACGCCTGATTTCGTATCTGCGTTTTTTGGTCTATTTTTAGTAGGCATTACCCTAGCAATTACTCGCATTCGCTCCCGCTCTATATATCTTTGTATCGGGCTCCACAGCGGATGGGTGATCGTAGTTAAAGGATTAACACCGTTTCTCAATATCAGCTCAGTGGCTCAAGGGGTAAGTAATCGATACTACCTACTTACTTTTCCAGAGGTCTGGCTCTCAGTTTTATTGGTGCTGGTAATTTTAGGGATTCACAGCAGCTTGAACAAGATAGCCGCTAGGAAGAATTCGATCTGAATTTGCCTCTCTTAAGTATAACGGTTCATGTCCTAATGAAATCTGCCTGCCACCTATCGCATCCAGCAATAGATTATACAAAACTGCATCGCCATACTCATACTGATGTGAAGTAAGAAAAATATGTGCGCTCGTATCTGAGGAAACCTTTACCATCTTATCAATCAAAGGCTCCAATACCTCCTCTAACTGCCAACTCTTACTGTTTGAGATACGGCTAAAGCTTGGCGGATCGGCTATGACCAGATCATATTTTTTCCCGCGGCGGATCTCAGAATCAAGGAACTTTAGCGCATCTTCAGGGATAAGCCGTAATCGCTCCTGTGGAATTTCATTCAATTTAATATTCTCAGCTGCCCAGGTTAAACATTTTTTTGAGATATCTACATGTGTTACCGTAGCGCCTAATTTAAGCGCTGCTACAGTTGCTAAACCGGTATAGGCAAAAAGATTAAGAATGGAGGCTTGAGGGTGATGTTTGATCGCCTCCTCAATCTTGCTTATATATCCAAGATGTTCAGGGAAAAATCCGATCTGACCATTATCCTGCAACCTTAATCTAAGACGAACCTTGAAAAACTCCCCCTCCCATTCATCAAACTGCTTAGCATGGGTACGCCAGCCGGATTTAGGTTCAAAGCGCGCATGCGCCTGCGTCCAAAGATTTGGCGATCTCTTTTTCCATAGTGAGAACTTGGAAGGGCGAATAATGATCTTATCTCCAAATCTCTCTAGCTTCTCTGACTCGCCGCTATCTAGTAACTGATATGACATAAAATTTTAATGCTATTTTAAGTGGTGTAGCCGTGTAATTTCGGATGGTGTACCTAGAGTAAGAAGAAACTTATCTACTCTAGTCAGTGGAACATATGTTCTTTCCGATTCACTGGGACCGCGGGCTTCCAGCCCGCATACGAATTTGCAGATAATCCGTT
>CAZKXU010000024.1:0-36499 GCA_964556665.1 uncultured Bdellovibrionales bacterium
TGGGGCAACGATGTGATGCTAGACGTGAAAAAACTTATTTGGAGGAGCACTAGGTACTTACAAACGTGGGTGGCTCCTGAGTTTATTGCTCGGCGTTGATTCGAATGGTTTTCCATTTTCGTTGCACACCGTCTCCAAAAGTTGGTGAAGCTCTTGCCGTGACTCGGATGAAGAAAGAGCAGATTTGGGAATGGTGATGTACATTATTGAGGACATAATAATAATGTAATGTTCGCTGCGATCTAATATTTTTGAAAGTAGACTCCATGGGTAAAATGAGCTAGCACCCTTACTCTCACTAACTACACCGTCCTTAGTAAATTCTATTTTGTTGTGCCCTATCCAGCAGGCGGAGTAGAGCTCTCTTAGTAGAGCCTTCTGATTCTTAAAGGAGATCAGTTCAAAAGGGTATATTCAAATTCAATAACTTTCATACAATTTTTTAATTGATCTTTTTGTCCTTATATACCATGCGGGTCTGATAGCAGCCAAAAAATAATGAACTTTTTTAGCTACACATGGTCTAATCAGTGTAAGAAAAGTTAAATGTATGAAAAAGTCAAGAGTTTCAATATATTGTCCTCGGGTACCAAATTTTTAAGCTGAGCTTTAAGCATGTATTTAAATAGCAACCGCTTTATGGACGCCGAGGATGAGGAAATTATTCGAGCCATTTTAAATGGCGAAAAAGAGCTCTTTGAAATTCTTGTGAGTAGGTACAAAAACTCAGTTTACTCCATGATTATGCGCCAAGTAGGAAAACATGAAATTGCTGAAGACCTCACCCAAGAGAGTCTAATTAAGGCCTTTACTGCACTACGACAATTCAAACAGGAAAGTAAATTTTCCTCCTGGTTAATTCGAATCGCCCTAAATCATACAAATTCCTTTTTAAGCTCAAAACAGTTTCGTAATTCAAAGAACACCATCTATTCAAGCGAGGATGCTAAAAGTGCACTAAGCGCTGGAGCGGAGGAGTTAAAGGAGCAGGGAGAAACTTTGAAACGTTTTCGCGATGCTTTGTTATGCTTAGAAGCAATCTATAGAGAGGTAATTGTCCTATGTGGAATTGAAGAACGTGCCTACGAGGAGGTTTCAGAGATTTTAGGAGTACCGATCGGAACAGTCCGTTCAAGACTTAATAAAGCCAGATTACTTTTAAAAGACAACTTGGGTGAAGATTATTTAAGGAGTTTACGCCATGTCTCCTAATAAGTTTGAAGATAAATTCTTAGATTATATTGAGAATACGCTGAGCCCAGCAGAGCGTGCTGAATTTGAACAGGCTTTAAATGCAGATGAAGCGCTTAAGAATTCATTTGATGCCTACCAAGCCATTATGCAGCTAGAAGCTGAAGTTAAAGCGCCAGATGCTTTAAATAAAAATTTCGATGCCAAATTAATGCAGCGCATAGATTTAGGAAATTATTCCTTTTTTGAGAGGTTGTATATGGAAGTAGTTAGAAGTAGACAGATGCTAGTTGGTAGTTTGGTAACTGTAGCTACCTTAGTAATAGTAATAAATATTTCTAAGGAGAGCATGCAACAGATGCCGACTCCGAGCATTTCTTTGCCGCAGATTAGGGTAGAGGCTCCCCTTCCTAAACAGGGTGCTGATAGCACTAAGAAAGAAATGATAACTGCAGATCAACAGCTTTCCCCAGTTGGAAGAATCGTTAAAGACAGCGGCGGTATTATCTCAGGTAACAAGCCTACTGAAGGCCTAAAGAATAATAGAACCACCACCATACTGCCACAATCCAACGTTATCTCTGATTCCAAAGTTCTAAACTTAGAAAAAAACAAGGTTGGTCTAAGCCGTGACGGCCCTAGACATGACATTGCTGCTAAGAGCTTAAAAGGTGAAGCAACGGGCTCCATGTTGCCACAATCCAGCATCGATACTGACTCCAATCTTGGACGTAGAGAAAGAAAACAGCTTGGCATACGAGGCAACGCCACTGAACTTGATCAGGAACTAAGAGAGTATGCGAAGCCCTCCAGTCCCATTAGCGCCTCAAAAATTAGAGTTGATGATCTTTCTGCGCACATCCCTTACCAGACTTCTAATACTGAACGGTATAATTCGTATAATGAAAATAAACGCATTTCAACCCTGACGGAACCTATCTCCACCTTTAGTATTGATGTAGATACCGGTAGTTATACTAATGCCAGAAGGTTTTTAAGCCAGGGCATACTCCCTCCACGTGATGCAGTAAGAGTTGAGGAGTTTATTAATTATTTTGACTATGACTATCCGTTGCAACATGAAAAGCCGTTTAACTTAAGTTATGAAGTTGCACCTTCACCTTTTAACTCTAAAGTTTTGCTCCTAAAGCTTGGCATTAAAGCTAAAGATATTAAGCAAAGTGATAAGCCTTGGAATCTAGTGTTTTTAGTCGATGTTTCAGGCTCGATGAGCGATCCGAATAAGCTAGAATTAGTAAAGCGCTCCCTTAAGATCTTAGTTCAACAGATGCAGGAGAAAGATCGGATTGCTTTAGTAACCTATGCAGGCAATGCCGGACTTGCACTGGACTCTGCGGAGAAAAAGGATCAAGCAAAGATTCTCTCCGCAATTGAAGCGCTCGGAGCTAGCGGTAGCACCAATGGAGCTGGAGGTATTAATATGGCTTATGATGTCGCTAAAAAACACTTTATAAAGGGTGGTGTAAATCGTGTAATACTCGCCACGGATGGTGACTTTAATGTAGGAGTTTCAAATCAGAGTGAGTTAATTAAATTGATTGAGGAAAAGCGTGAATCTGGAATTACTTTAACCACAGTTGGCGTAGGTGCAGCGAATATCCAGGAAGGCACAATGGAGCAGTTAGCCAACAAAGGTAATGGTAACTACTTTTATTTAGATAGTTTTGATGAAGCACGCAAAGTTTTTGAAACTGATCTTATGGGCACGATAGAAGTAGTAGCTAAGGATGTAAAGCTGCAAATCGAATTTAATCCAAGCCATGTTGCGCAATATCGGCTTATCGGCTATGAAAACCGCGCATTAGCAAAGGAAGATTTTAATAATGATAAGATTGATGCTGGCGAGATCGGTGCAGGTCACACCGTCACAGCGCTTTATGAGTTAATTCTAAGCGGATCTGAGTTGGCGAAGGAATTAAGTGTAGAATCACGGTATCAAAAGCCAGCAGAAGTTAAACAGGAGATTCCCCCTACGCTTTCCTCAGAGCTTGCGTTTCTTAAGATCAGATTTAAGGAACCAGAGGGAAGCACTTCTCAGCTTTTAAACTTCCCGATTGAAAAGAATACAATTGAAGATAGCTCTGCTACTAGCGCTGACTTTAGATTTTCCTCTGCAGTAGGTATGTTTGCTGAACTACTCAGAGGAGGTGTTTTTACTGGGACTACTAGCTTTAGTGATGTAATTAAAGTTGCTGAAACTGGGAAATCTGCGGATAAAAACGGTTATCGCCAGGGATTTATAGAGCTAGTTAAGAATGCCAAGGCTATTTCGGCACGCTAAGGAATTCATACTACTAAGGACTATCTGATATAACGAAATAGGCACTGCGACTAAGGACATCTTGTCCGCTTTGTGGAGCTGCAAATACAAAGCGGGCAAGATGCCCGCGGTCCCAGTGAGCCTAACTCAACTCACTATAGAATCTTATGGACAATTATCGTTTGCAAATCCACAGAACAGCCTTCTCTATAAAGAAGCAGAGCAGAAACACCACAGGAAATAGTATTATTACAAAGAATGGACTTAAACTCTTAGAGAAACTACAAGCCATAAGATCCTCTGACATGCAATCTCTCATTACAGAAAACGCTATTAATAGTATTGACAGCACTATAGCAACGCCAGTTGTCAGATAAGCTTTTCCCTTATATATAACCACACTGGAACCTGCAAAGAGGAGACACCAGAGAAAAACTATAAATAATGGTCTATTCATTATGTAATATAATTGTAGGGTTATGCTATGAAAGCAAGATCACTTAGTCAACTAAATAATTGGAGGCTCGTCAAACACATCCTGAATTTCTCATACTTCGTGTTGCTCCGTATAAGATATGAAGGTTAATTGAACATTACCTTCCCAGTAGTCACACAAACATAACGGAACCTAGAAAATCTGACTAGATTTTGTAATTAGGAAAGATTTTGCAGCAGCCTTCCTGAAATAATTTCCAAAGAGGATTCTCCGTTGGGAAATAATCAGGATATACTAGTTCTTTAGTATAATCTTCACCCAATGCAGGAAATAATACTCTCTTAATAAATCTAATAAGTTCCCTCCCCGCCTCGCCCTCAAGAACAGCTGATAAACTGCGATCATACTCGGCTAATAGCGCTTGTTGTTGCGACTCTGTTAGCGCTGCTGCGCCTTTTCCCTGTCGCCCATCTACTATCCTCATAAGAGTCCCTAAATTATAGCTATTCACCGTAGCAATAAAAGGCTGAAAGAGTGAATCGAAGCTGTGACTACGTGGGAACCTCAAAGCCTTAAGCTGCTCTCTCTTTTTTGCACAAATTCGCCATGGGTCATTGGGCATACTTTCATATTCAGCAATCTCACGTTCTAGAGTTCTACTTTCTGTATCACGCCAATGAGAATATGTATGTGCCATGAGAAAGGAGTGTAAACACTGATTAGTGAACCAACCAGGTATTGATAAGCGCGTACTACCCCAGACATTGACGTACAATTCATTCAATAACACCTCGGGCTGGACTAATATGGCAAGCTCCAATGGAACACCAACACTCAAAAGTCTACGTGTCGAATCAACTGCGGCAGGGGAACCGCTACCTGTATAAAAATAAGGAAGGCGTGGCCCGTATACACATAGATCAGCAACCGTATGAGCAACATCATGTGCCCATGAACCTTTTGAAGGGATAGGAGCACTTATCATATCAATAATTCTATTACGAATTGTTTCCTGATTCTGATCAAATAACCTTCTATCTGAAGATCCTTGCAGATCACACAACGACGGGTCAATTCCGCGAAATGCAGCAATCAACAGAAGTGGAATTGCATAGCGCCTTGCATATTCATCGTAAAGAAGTGCTGCATGCGCTTTCCGATCAAAAGAATGTGCTAGATGGAAGACATCACTTGCCAGATGACCAAGTGTCGGCATAGCAGCTGAGGTGCAAAAATCATTAACTCCTCTTAATAGTGTAGGATATCGGCGTACTAGATCCGCCCCGAGGAGATCCTCAAACAATCCAGCTCGCACCTCCCCCAGGTGAGTGCTAACGATCGGTATAGGTGAAAATTTCTCCCCTGATAGGAAGAGAGTATGTGGTGAAACAGCAGCCCAACTAGCAGCATCAACAAAAAGCGTATGGATTAAGCCAGGGTTGAAGCTAAGATCTAACCTAACCCCCGCACTCTCATATGAAATCCTCGTCAGTTGATATCTACGTACTCCAATTTGCAGCGTATCACCCTCATTAATTCTAGGATAATCAGGTCGAATGTTATCTGGGTAGTTACTTGGAGGCTGTACTGCTTCAATCATCGCTATATTTACATGATGCCATTAGCCTAAATCTTAGTCAAAAACAGTCTTTTAACTATGCAAGAGTAGTAAAGAAAAAAGCATTTGTGGGGGCGACAAAGAGCAGCCGAAAAACTCCTGTCCCCCCATACGGATCAACTGGCCATCGTATCCATTACCCTTAGAATCGGCATGAATAGTGCGACTACGATGAAACCAACAAACACCGCCAACACTACGATCAAGGCAGGTTCAAGCAAGCGAGTAAATGCCTTGATGCGCTCGCTCACTAACTGCTCGTACCGTTCAGCTGCACGCAACAGTTGTGTACTTAGTCCTCCGGTCCTCTCACCTGAATTAACGAGTAAGTGCAATAGCGGATCTCCTAGCGGCGGCACCTTAAGCTGCGGAGCAACCTCTGCACCACCACGAACTGCGACCGTCAGATCTGCGATCTGCGAGGCGATGATCCTATTACGCACAGAGTCCTTTGCCAGATCCAGGGCATCCAGAATGGAGATCCCTGCCTCGCTCAGCGTCCCTACTACTCTAGCAAAGCGGGCAACATTTGATACACGAATAAGCTTGCCTAGAACCGGCAAGCGCAGCACCGTCTTATCCGCAATTCTTGCGAAGTACTCTCGACGAAGCAGGAGCTGCAGCAACAAGAGTAGCGCGATTGGCAGCACGACAAGGAGGTACCAGTGCGACAGGCACCAGGAAGCGACTCCCAATAGAACTACTGTCGGAAGAGGCAACTCCACATCCATCTGCTGAAATACATCCTTGAACTTCGGAATGACGAAGAGCATTACGAAGGCGATGACCAGGCACGCTACAGCGATCACGAAGACAGGGTAAGTGACAGCTCCTTTTACCTGCGCTACGCTTTGCTGCCGAAACTGCAGGAATTTCGCGATCTCGACTAGAGTATCGTCTAACTCGCCCGCAGTCTCTCCGGCCTTCACCATGCTCAGTATCTCACGGTCAAATACGGAGGGGAACTCGGACATAGCATCTGACAGCTTACCGCCGTTAGATATACTATCGGCAAGCTGTGACAGTACCTGCTTGAATTGCCCAGCTGGCCAGGCCTCCTCAAGCCCCTGCAGCGCCTGTACGATCTGAACTCCGGCCTTCAGTAGCGAACTCAACTCCTGTACGAAGTCGACAATTACCTTGCCAGGAACACGAACTCTTCGACGTTTACCTGCCTGCTCTGTAAGTACTTGCGGAGCCTGAACTACACCTCGATTACCCTCCCTCTCTATGCGATGAATTCTCGAAGGCACGCTCGTCTCCTTTGCGGCATCCAGTTGGCGGCTGGATAGTTTCTGCTTGGCTTACAACGAAAGGGGACAAACCTCTCCAAAGATTATACTACACCTTTGGCTGCTCTTTCGCTCCCCTTTTAGCCTCTGATCTTAGAAGCCTAAAGAGGAGCGAAGACTCTACCCTCTACTCAGGTTTACTGGAATAAAAGACCAGTGCTCGTAATATACCGCTAATTTGATGAGTGTATAAAATTAAATTACTTTTTAGAGTGATCATTCTATTCGTAGTTGATCGTCAGACATACGAGATTTAACCAAAATCCCTTATCAGGGCTTACTTTTACAGCTATTCACCCCTCTGTCACTCTGTGCTAGCTTTAACCTGCGTTTTAAAAATTAATTATTATGAGGATAGCACTGGACATTCTTATTATCCTGCTCATTATCCTGCTTCCTGCCTGTGGAGGCGGCTCAGGCGGAAGTAACTCGGAGATCGGTGCTGAATCAGCTGACTTTGGTTGTGATGGCGGGTGCGCCAATCAACAGCTAACTACTGCAGACGTTAGTAAGATCTTACAGCAAGGTGTATCAAGCGCCAATATATTAGGTAGTGCAGCAACATTTGCTGTTAGTGATCGTGTAGGAAATATTCTTGCTGTCTATCAGATGAACTCTGCGCCTGCATTAACTACTATTAATGGTCAAATTGGAGCAAGTGGTGGTCTAGAGGGAATAGCCGTACCAGCCACACTCGCCGCCATATCCAAGGCAGGCACAGGTGCGTATCTCAGCAGCCAAGGGAATGCCTTCTCAACCCGTACAGCGAGTCAGATTATTCAGGAACATTTTAATCCAGGTGAAATTGGCCAACCTGCCGGTCCGCTCTTTGGAGTCCAGTTCTCACAACTTTTATGTGGGGATGTTACCACCTTTAATCCAGCTATTAGTAACGGAGCTACTGCCAACGGAAAGTTTGCAGCTTCAGGCCTAGTAGGACCACGAGCTATGCCGCTTGGACTTAGTGCCGACCCGGGTGGTCTTCCACTCTACAAGAATGGAGATGTTGTTGGAGGTATCGGAGTAGAATTCGACGGAGTGTATGGGCTTGATCGGAATATTTTTGATACGGATGACGCACCTGAGGAGCGTATGGCGATGATGGCGGCCCACGGTTTTGAGATCCCAGCAGGCATAGTCGGAAATTTAATTTCGGCTGGAGGAAAAACCTTACGCACACTTGATCTAAGTTACTCAGAGCTTGATGCGCTTCCTGACACACTACCTGATCTTAACAGTCATGGAAGAATAGTCGCTGTGCCACTCTTCTCAAGCGCGGAGATCCGTGCTGGTGCAACTTTTGGTGAGGCCAGCTCTGGGGTTCTTCGTACCAGCCGCGCCGGTGTACCGGCAGCAATTCTTGTAAACAGCGCCGGCACGCCACGCTTTCCATCTATATCCGGGAATTCACTACCTGGCGGTGCAGAGCTTAAGAATAATGAAGTTGAGGCCGTATTAGATTCTGCTATTAGTGTTGCAAATCGTACCCGTGCTGCAATTCGCCGCCCTCTTGATACACCAGCACGGGTCTCAATCTGGGTAGTAGATCATCTGGGCAAGCCTCTTGGCATGGTACGGAGTGAGGATGCGCCTGTTTTTGGATTGGATGTGGCTCTACAAAAGGCACGTTCAGCCGCTTTTTTTAGCTCTGCTGATACAGCATCAGTACTGAGTACATTAACAGGTACCTTTACACTCGACTATAGATCTTTGAGTGAAGCACTCTTTGGTACAGCTGTTTTTACTAGAGGCCACGCTTTTTCCACCCGCGCGATCGGAAATCTCACCCGCCCATTTTTCCTGGATGGCTTAAATGGACATATTAATGGACCACTGTCACTCCCCTTCCCTGGAACTCCGGGCAGTGGAGCGAGTTGGAGTCCGTTTAATACCGGACTTCAATTAGATCTAATCTTTTCAAGGCTGGTTCAGCCCGTGCTTAACTCCAGCTCAGTTCCAAGCTCCTGCACCGAGAGCTTTCTTGGAGATAGATTAAGAAACGGTGCTCAGATTTTTGCAGGAGCAGTTCCGCTTTATCGTAACGGTACTCTAATCGGTGCGATCGGCATTAGTGGTGACGGAACGAGTCAGGACGATCTAATTGCATTTTACAGTGTAAGCCGCCCCGGACTTGATGCAGTCGGACATAACTCTGTTGGCGATCCAACCCTTGGATTTAACGCACCTTACACGATCAGATCTGACTTATTGACGAGTAGTAATGAGAATGAACGGCTCCGTTATGTTAACTGTCCTGAGGCGCCGTTTCGTGGTGAGAATATACAGGGAGCATGTGACGGATTGTGAGAGGGGATTATAAAGGTAGGGGTAAAATTGTAGGGGCAGATGGCAATCTGCCCCAGCGACCGAGCGGCAGCTCAGTCAAATCACGGCTCGGCATAGTGCGAGCGGCAGCTCGCACAATATTGCCTCGTCACCTCACAAATGTTTTCGTAACGGTTATTTTATGTGTATCGCTCTTCTTCATAACAATCGCCCAAGCCCAAGACCCTGAAACCCGCCAACGCCCCGGGGAAGAGCCCCGTCCTATAAAATTTCCACCATATATATATGAATCAGTTCCTGATATTGAGTCCTCTGCTTCCGGTTTTGTATCTATCCCGGATCGGTGGCGCCAGTTTTACGTAGGCAAATGGTACGATCCCTATAATCAGAATGTTCTAAAAGGAGATATCCCTGTTTTCGGACATGCCGGACATGAATGGTTTTTAAATATAGGTGTAACCTCGGATACATTATTTGAACGAACGAAAATTGCACTCCCGGTCGTATCTTCATCATCATCTGAGGTCGGAAGAAATAATCAGATTGGTAACGGCATGCTCTCGATCTTCCAACAGAATTTCATCACCTCCTTTTCACTGATCCGTGGTGATACCACCTTCAAGCCACCTGAGTATGAATTTCGAGTTACTCCAGTTTTCAATGTTAATTACGCACAAACTAGAGAGAGTGGAATTCTAAATCTTGATCCAGGGGATGGGCTTAGCCGCGACGATGATTACGTAGGATTTTTAGAGCTTTTTGCAGATGTTCACCTTTTAAATATTTCACATCGCTACGATTTTATATCGAGCCGCATCGGCATTCAGGAATTTCAAAGCGATTTTCGTGGTTTTGTTTTTACCGACTCCTCACCTGGCGTAAGATTATTCGGTAATTTTGACAATAACCGCTGGCAGGCAAACCTGGCCTGGTTCTCACGTTTACTAAAAGATACAAATTCAGGTATTAACACCTTTGATGCGCGGCATGAGGATGTTTTTGTTGCTAATGTCTACCGCCAAGATGCGCTAGTACTTGGACATCAGATCGAGGCAAGCATTATATACCGCCAAGATCTGGGGGGTGAACACGGATCGATCTATGATTCTAACGGATTTCTGCGCCGACCCGCACCATTTGGGGATCAACGTGAAAAAAATATCTATACAACATATTTAGGGCTAGCCGGGGATGGGCACTTTGGCAGAATAAACACCACTACTGCTTTTAACTATGTATTTGGCAGTGAGAGTCATAATAACATCGCCGCACGCGGGACCGAGATCTCTGCCGCCATGTTCGCACAGGAGATCTCTTACGATATGGATTGGATCAGATTCAGGGCCTCGTTCATGTGGGCCTCTGGTGACAAAGATCCGTTTGATAATGATGCAAACGGCTTTGATGCAATCAATGATAATCCAAATTTTGCGGGGGGAGATCTCTCCTATTGGCAGCGTGAGGGGCTGCCTTTTATTGCAGGAGGCGGCGTATTCCTAGTAAACCGCAATAGTCTTTTGCCTGACCTACGTTCCAGCAAGGAGGAGGGACAGTCAAATTATGTTAATCCGGGGCTCCGTCTCTTTAATCTTGGAGTTGATTTTGAACTAACCCCCAAATTAAAACTTATTACTAACGGAACTTTTTTGCAGTTTGATCAAGTGGCTACTATTGCCGCATTACGTCAGGATGGAAGCATCGATCGTGATATTGGCTTTGATTTATCGGCGGGACTTCTTTACCGACCATTCCTTAACAATAATGTTCAGTTCCGTTTAGGCACAGCAGCCTTGCTACCTGGGAATGGTATTAAGAATATTTACGGCGACAACGCACTTTACCATGGGTTTACTAATGTCATTTTGCAATACTGACCGGGACCGCGGAGCTCCAGCTCCGCTCGCAGAGTTGGCGGAGCTGGAGCTCCGCGGTCCCGGGGGGATATTTTTATTACTATTTATACTGACCTTCGTAGCCTCTTTGGGTAGCGCTGAAGAGCCACTTTCCTGGAAGCCGATCATGCCCGGTCTCAGTGCTAAAGATGTTCTCACTGCATCCAGCGGCTGTATCTCCTGCCACACCAAAACAGACGCTCCCAGCATGCACCACAACCCTGCTGTAAGTATAGGATGCGCACACTGCCATGGCGGTAATCCAGACATAAACGCTCAGGGCTTAGAAAAATTAAGTGCGGGTTACAACGAAGCGAAGGAGAAGGCTCATGTTCATCCTACTTACCCAGAGAACTGGCTAAGCTCTGCCAACCCGGAACGTCCATACACAAATACCTTAAAGGAATCTGCAGAGTTTATAAAATTTGTAAATCCTGGAGACTTACGTGTGGCGCCTGAAACATGTGGCGGATGTCACGCTCAGATAGTCGATGCAGTAAGTAAAAGCCTTATGACAACCAGCGCCATGCTGTGGGGTGGTGCATCATATAACAACAACATTCTTCCGTATAAAAATTATGTCCTGGGCGAGAGCTACTCACGTGAAGCTGAGCCACAGAGTATCTCCGACACCTCGGTGCGAACAGAGGAGCAAAAGGCACGCGGGGCACTGCAAAAACTTCTTCCACTTCCCGTTTGGGAGGTTGTCACCCCTGGAGATGTTTTCAGAATTTTTGAACGAGGTGGCATAAACATCGGTAGCCAGTTCCCTGAGATCGGTATTCCTAAAGCGAAGGAGGATCCAGGTAAGCCTGATGTACGTGCATCAAATCGTGGCCCTGGCACAGGCAGCCGCATCGCTGTACCGGTCATAAACATTCATAAAACAAGGCTTAATGATCCTCATCTCTCACTTATGGGAACGAATGATCATCCTGGAGACTACCGTAGTAGTGGCTGTACTAGCTGTCATACAATATATGCAAATGATCGGGATGCTAAAAATTCAGGGCCGTATGCCCTGGCCGGACATGAGGGCAAATCTCAATCACTAGATCCCACTATACCAAAAAATGAATCTGGACACCCGATTAAGCATGAATTTACCCGTTCAATTCCAACCAGCCAGTGTATGGTTTGCCACATGCACCAGCCAAACATGTTCGTTAATAGCTACCTTGGTTACACCATGTGGGACTATGAATCAGACGCCCCATTTATGTGGCCGGAGAAGCAGAAACACCCTACAGATGATGAGATATTTACCTCCCTTTCCCACAATCCAGAGGAGGCAGCTATACGTGGAGAGTGGAGTGATATCGAATTTTTAAAACAAGTTAGTGAATTAAATCCTAAACTTAAAAACACTCAGTTTGCAGATTACCACGGTCACGGTTGGAACTTCAGAGCAGTCTTCAAGAAAAACCGAAAAGGAGAGCTTCTTGATGAAGCTGATAACAAGATAAGTTGGAGCGATCCTAATAAATTTAAAAAAGCTATTCATATGTCGGACATTCACCTTGATAAAGGTATGCACTGTGCCGACTGTCACTTTGGCAAGGATTCACACGGTGACGGACATATTTATGGCGAAGTAGCACAGGCCGTTGAGATTGAGTGCCAAGATTGCCATGGAACTGTGAAAGAAAAAGCTAACTTAACAACCTCAGGACCAGCAGCAGGTAGCAACCCGAACGATCTATCACTCGGTCGCACACCGTTTGGAGATCTCCGCTTCCAGTGGCGCGCTGGCTCACTCTATCAACGTTCAAACGTAAGTAAAGATCTTGAATGGAAGGTTAAGCAGGTGCGGGATTCCGTTGATCCTGCAAACGCTGAGTATAACGCCAAAGCAGCTCGTGCGAAATTAACAGCAAAACTCCTGCCTGATCAAACCGAACCAAATGTCGTTTCCTTACTTAATTATCTAGATGCTAAGAATAAAAATGACGATCAGATACTTGCGCACCCGGATTCTGAGATGTCCTGCTTTACCTGCCATAGCTCATGGGTAACAAGTTGTGGAGGCTGCCACCTCCCAATCCAGGCTAATTGGAAGTCAGAGACAAAACATTACGAAGGTAAAGAGACTAGGAACTGGGCAAGCTACAATCCACAGGTTGTACGGGATGAGATGTTTCAGATAGGAAAACATGGCCCTACCAAGAAAGGGAAAACAGTGCCGATCCGCTCCTCAAGCGCGCTTATTTTAAGCTCAACTGATATTAATCGACAGAAAATCTACATTCAGCAACCACCTACGGCTGCATCTGGACATAGCTCTCAGGCTTTTGCTCCACATTTTCCGCACACAGTTAGAACCAAGGAGACTAAGCAATGTACCGATTGTCATCTCTCAAAGGCCAATGATAACAACGCCATTATGGCGCAACTATTATTACACGGTACCAACTTTGTAAACTTCATGGGGTATTACACTTATCTAGCAACCGGCGAGGGTGGACTTGAGGCTGTGCAAGTTACAGAATGGGATGAGCCGCAAGCAGTGATCGGATCATATCTACACCGTTACGCCTATCCAGATTGGTATAAGGAGCATCAGGAACGCGGACAGGCTTTGGTCGAGTTTCAAACACATGCGGCCGAAGGTGGCCCTACCAACACTATCCAGATGCGTGGTGAGTATCTCTACACTACCGCAGGTAGAGGTGGTTTCCGTGCTTATGATATAGCAAATATTGCTAATAAAGGGTTCTCTGAGCGCATCGTCACCTCGCCTGTTTCTCCACTAGGTCAGGACACACATGTTAGCACAAAGAATGCGACCTCATTTGCACTCGCGACCAACATGCCGGTAGCACCATTTAGGAAACAGCTCCCTGAGAATCAGGAAACACCGCTGCACCAGATTTATCACTATGCGTTTATTACAGACTCTGAGGAGGGATTAATTCTCGTTAATATTGACACCTTAGCCGACGGCGACCCGACCAATAACTTCTTTGAACGTGCGCTTACCTGGAATGAGGGCGGCGTTTTGAATGGAGCTCGTCATATTAATTTAGCAGGTACTGACGCCTATATCAGCACTAAGAATGCAGTTATTATTCTAGACCTAGATGATCCGTTACATCCTAAAGTAAGAGCAACACTTAAATTTGATGCGCCCACTGCTACAGCCGTACAGTTCCGTTATCTCTTCGTAACTGATCGAGCTGGATTACATATAGTAGACATTACAGAGCGTGATAAACCACGTCAGGTTAAAGCTGCCACAGTTAAACTTTCAGATGCTAGAAATGTTTATCTGGCAAGAACATATGCCTACATTTCGGGCGGCAGTGATGGTTTGGTGATTGTAGATGTTGAAAATCCTGAGAAGCCGTTTATCTATCAGGCCTTCAATGACAGCGGCAAAATTAATGATCTAAACGATGTAAAGATTGCTACCACCAATGCAAGTCTCTTCGCCTATCTTGCGGATGGAGTAAATGGACTTAAAGTTGTACAGCTGACTGACCCGGAGCGCGTCCCAACATATTACGGCTTCTCGCCTGAGGTAAAACCGATAACAATCGCCCATCACCAAACCGATGGCCCTGCCCTAGCGATCTCAAAGCCACTTGACCGTGACCGCGCTGTTGATGAGACAGGCCATCAGGTAAGCGTCCTAGGTCGTATCGGCTCTAGGCCGTTTAATCGGGAAGAGATGGAAAGGATGTATAAAAATCAGAACGGGGAGGTTTTTAGAGTGGAGGATTAAATGAATTTAAAAGAGGCCCTACCAGCCTACTACTCCGTAAACTCCAGATCCCGCCCAAATGTTTCCCGCAAATTATAAAGAGCCAAGACCGCTATTCCACAGACCAATACTCCTACAAGCTGTGCACTGAGTAGCACCCCCAATTCCGGCTTTAAGGCATTAAATACAAAAGTTATAGGAATTACCATGCCACGCACAAAGTTAGGTGCAGTAGTAGCAACTGTTGCACGTATATTAGTACCAAACTGCTCGGCAGCGGCGGTAAGAAAGACTGCCCAGTAACCGACAAATACTCCCATTGGTACGAGCAAAAGATAGAATTGGGAGTCCGTGATATTTTGACTATTTAAAACTAATAAGGTTGAAGCCAAGGTGCCTAAAATGAATGTGAAAATCACCTTTCTTCTACTGCGCCAGAGCTGACTAATTAGCCCGCTTAATAGATCGCCGCAGGTCAGTCCAATGTAGGAATAAAATACTGCTTTACCTGCCTTAAGCGGCTCTGCTATTCCTAGCGCCACTCCGATCTCAGGCGAGAATGTCACTATAATTCCTATGGCGTACCAGATCGGAATTCCTACAAGCAGAGAGTTTATATATCTATAAAACCTCTCCTTAGATCTAAAAAAGAGCCGCAGATCTCCGCGCGCAATATCATGCACTCCTTGTACGGCTGCAAACATCTTAGACTCATGCGCCGAAACCCTTAAAACAAGAAGCATCAGACCACCTACTCCACCAACAATATACGCGCTTCTCCAGTCAAGATACTCACCTACTACACCTGCTACTATTGCTCCTGAGACTCCAACGCTAGCCACGAACGTTGTCGCCAACCCTCTAGTTTTTGCAGGCATCAATTCACTAACTAGTGTTATCCCTGCTCCAACCTCTCCCGCTAAACCTATGCCTGCCACAAAACGTAAAATAGCATACTGCCAAACCTCTGTTACATAGGCATTTAAAATATTGGCAATTGAATAAAGAAGGATAGACCCGAAGAGAACCTCTATACGCCCCTTGCGATCGCCTAAGATCCCCCAAAAGATGCCTCCCAGAAGCAATCCAGCCATCTGGCAATTTAAAAGAAAGATTCCTTGCTGTAAAAGATCATCACCGCTAAGACCTAATGATTTGAGGCTATCGGTGCGGACAATACTGAAAAGAACAAGGTCATAGACATCTACAAAATAGCCTAGTGCAGCAACAATTACGGCAAGTTTAATAGAGTTCTTACTCTGCATAATGTCTGTGTCGAAGGACAAAATAACTTTACGCTATTCAGTCAGTTGCTATATGTCGATCAATTCTTAAACTTACTACGCTAGCATGGGCTTGTACGTCTATCTCTAGCTTGTCATGCTTATCTTGCGTATCATTTCTACTATTAGGGGTAAATTTTATCGATTTTGACTCAGCTTGAAGCTTTTCTTTATACACAGCCCCTAAGTGCAGAAGCAGCCCACGCCTAAACTGATCCGCATCTGCTTCATCTTCCCAAACCGTTTCCCAATACAGCACTGTACTTTTATTAGAACTAAAAAGTTTAAGTTCGTCACCTTTCCAACCCTTTGCGCCAAGAATAGCTTTCTCCGCATTATTATGAATTTTTAAAACCGTTCTTATCATGAGCTCTCCCATCTGATCGGAAAAGATAAGTCTATGCCCAGGTTGAGAACGACTTGAAAATCGAACCGCATTCATTTTATCCCTTTTAGCAGTCCTCGTCGCTAACTTACTAAGATATAGAATCTCACGTGTAGAGGTAGGCGGATTAGTAAAGTAGTTATTTAACAACTCTTTGCCACTACTCTGCAGAATGCGATCGACCGTAATAATTCCATGATCATATGGGAAGTTATAGATTCGCTCTAAACTATCTAAGGAGGTGCAATTGCTGGTTTTAGGCGCCAAGCTATTGGCTGTGCTTACTTTACTACGAACACCCGTTCGATATTGCTCCTGCACAAAGGATGCGTCCCCCTCAATAATGGCAGAATGTGCAAGATAGGCATCGGTCGAATTAGAGTGAGCTTCTCTAATTCGAGCAAGATTAAAATGTTGATCCTGAAGGATATGGGTAGCTTCATGCACCAGAATCTCAAGCGCCGTCTCCTTCCAATTAGGTATTATCACCTCCTTTTTGAACGGATCATAAGACGCCGCGGCATTCTCTGCTCTAACTTGGGTCAAACAGTTTTCATAAGGATAGTCATCTGGAATAATTCCCAAGAGCTTGTATACAATACTCTGCGAGTTAATGCTGGCATCAGGTTTTACCTTAAGCCTCTTTTCGAATTCAGCAGCTGTAAGCTCATGACAGGCGGGGATCGATTTAATAGTTAATCCACGCAGGGAGGAGGCGATCTTTAGAGCCTCTGGGAGATCCTTACATCCAACAGGTTCGGCTAATAGTGATATCGGAAGAGATAGGATAATAGAGACTACTACGCCGCAAAGTGTGGCCCAGCCCGCCCGATCGAACTTGCAATGGCGAACAGCGGGCTGGAAGCCCGAGGTCCCAGGGAGAACATGTCTTAGAACCCTACATACCAAAAGGAAAACTCTTATAGTCAATCACTCCGCTCTCACGTACTGCAGCAAGTGCTTTAGAATATTCAACAAGCAGCTTTAGAGTATAGGTAATCCTCTTTCTTAAACCTTCGTCATGCTGATCGGCTGGGGTATCACCCTTTAACATTGCAGCGCTGTTTCTAACAATAACATGATCAGGTATGTAGCAAAGCCTAGTATTTTTATAGCTGCTAGTTCTAAGTTCGGTTATCGGATATGAACCACCAATTCCGGTAGAAACACCTACAATCATGCCAGCTTTGTGCGCTAGCTCGTTCGCTCCACACAGTAGGAAAAAATTCTTTAACCCCGCGGGCACCATTCCGCTCCATTCCGGCGCGATAACTACAAATCCGTCCGATTGACTAAGCATAGCTGAGATTGGCCCCCAGACTGTCTTCCATTTTGGATCACCTTTCCAAATTCCCTCATCCCAGAACGGCAATGGATTTTCCGCTAATGAAAACACCTGGGATGTAGCTAGCTTTGTTCTATTAATTTCAGCATCGATATATTTTGCCACTCTCTCTGATTCTGAGTTTACACGATGACTGCCTGAGATAATTGTAATTTTCATAATCTTGCTCCTAGCCTAAAAGGCTACCCAAAATGAGATTGACTAGCAAGCTTAGATGAAAAATCTTCGTCCCAGAATAAGTCCGGTATATAAGGCAATAAACCCGACTATCACACTCGCCAAGATATAAACAATTGCTGCACTGCTTTCAGCAGCTAGAATGAGTTTAAGTGCATCATTTTCAAAAGCTGAAAATGTGGTATATGAGCCTAGAAAACCAACTACTAACAGCAAGTTCATACTTGCGCTGCTAAAGATCGTAGGCCCTGCTACAATAAATGCGCCTATGATACCCATAAGAAAAGAGCCTGATACGTTAATCAAAATAGTGCCGATAGGATATGAACCTGCGAAGTACCCTTCTGCCCAAACACCTAACCAATACCTGGCATTAGCACCCAGCGCAGCGCCAGTACTAATAATTAATGTGTTTATCAAAAGCTCGCTCATCTTGTGCTGTTGGTTTCAGAGCTATAATATTTCCAGGCAATCTTATGATAACTCCATTTAACTCGAGCTCCAAGAGTCTTTGATCAAGGCAATTTTTCTCTTTGAGACGTGCCTGTAGCAGATTTATGTCTAACTTCTCTTCGCTTGCCAAGATGCTTACAATTTCATCCTGCTTCACAGACGAAACGCTACTTGCAACAGCCGTGCGACGCTTTAATCCAGGTAAAAAATCAAAAAGCTCTTCAAGGGTAGTTATAAGAGCTGCACCCTGTCTAATCAGCTGATTTGAGCCGTAATAACGTGGATCGGTTACTGAGCCGGGCAGAACCATCACATCACGGCCCTCTTCCAATGCATACCTTGCTGTAACCAGTGAACCGCTCTGCTTGGCAGCCTGAATAACCAGGACTCCGGAGCTGAGTCCCGCAATTACTCTATTGCGATTGAGAAAGTTAACAGGATAAGGCCTCTGATCAGGAGCAAACTGACTCATAATAATTCCTCCTGAGTCTAAGATCTGCTCTGCTAAAGCCCGATTTGTAGCCGGGTAAAGATGTAAAAGTCCTGAGCCAAGAACTGCTATCGTCGACGGCACCGCATAACCAGTTAACGCCCCTCGATGCGCCGCTGAATCAATCCCCATTGCTAGACCACTCACGACCGTTACACCAGCCTCAGCTAACCCTCTACTGAATTCCCGTGCCAGTTCACTTCCTACCTTATCTGCACTCCGCGATCCTATCACTGCTAGCTGTGGAGTCTCTCTCCAACACGGCAACCGTCCTCTGTAAAACAGTATAGGTGGTGGTTCAAAAATCTCACTTAATGCAGAGGGATACTCTTCTTGACCAAGCAGCACATAGGAGATGCCGCCCTCACGCCAAAGCCTAAGCTCATCTAGCCGCTGCGACTCACGCTGCGCCTTAAAGAGGCTTAACATCTCGCATCCTCCCCACTCCCTCTCAAGCCATTCTATTGTTCCAAGCATTGTTTTACATATACTAAATCCATCATAGAACCTGCGCCTCTCTGCCTTAGAAGCAGCTTGAATAATAATGGCAAACAGCGCTAACTCATCAGTATCACTAGCTTTTTCACACTTTAATGTGTTAAATTTTAGAAACTTTTCCATGTAATTAAGCATCCTTGATTATTGGGGACATATCTATCTATTCGATAGCATTGACCAAAAGTTTCCGGCTAATTTGAGAGAGAGAAGTGCAGGAAGGTCAAAGAGAGGAGGATAACTACCTTTACTCCCTTGTATTCGAGGGGCTTAGGAATAATTCGCCATCTACACTGGCTAAGGTGAAAGGTGTATTCGAAACTGACCTAGAAATGACGCTAGCCGAGGTTCACAAGATTCTTTCAAATGTTCCATCTACTATAAAATCTGCGATGAGTGAGCGCGAGCTTGCGCGGCCATTCGCCTCCTTAAGTGCTGCGGGGGCCAAGGTTTTAATCGTACAGAATAAAGCTGCTCTGCAAAGCGGATTTTCATTAGCTGATAGCAGGACTACTAGCGGCTCTATGCCCCAGCCCTCAGAGGGTAAGCAGCTAAAGGTTCCACGACCGGACGAACCTATGTTCCAGCTAGACAAGGCAGCCACTGCTGGAGCGACACCAGCTACTCCTGCTACTCCAAGCGGAGCCAAAACTCAAGCAGTAAGCACAATGCAGTTCTCTCTCTCCGAAGCTACATCCAAAGCCTCAGATACTACAGCAGCGCCAGCAACAAGCGGCACAGAATCAACTCAAGCCATGGTGCTTGATAAACGAAAGCATGCCATGTCAGGAAGCTTTAATCTCTCTCTAGATCAGGAAACTCCCCTGGCTACAGACACTCCAGCCACATCACAGTCACCTTCATCGACTCATACCATTACAGCACCTCCTGCTGCTGATGGTGTCATTGATGACAACCCCCCACTCGCTAGCATGCGCACAAGTGCTAGGGCACCTAAAAAAACTGAAAGTGCTGATGTCGAAATTCCAGCCGATGAAAATCAGGAGAAGGAAAACCCTGTTGAGGCAGCCCCAAAAAAGAAGAAAAAATCCAAAAAGAGCACAGGCAAGCCATCCATTGCTGATTTAGCACAGGAGATGCTGGAAGATGATAGGTTTCCTGACTCCCCGGATGGCGAGGAAATATTTGATCCCTCTGAATTGACCACTAATCTTTCACTTGAAGATACTGGCCCAGAAGAGGAGATTACAGGCCCACAATCTGTCTCTAGAAGTAACAAGTACCGGCTTGAGATTGTTATTCCTATACTTCTTGGCGCAGCAATACTAGGTGGCATAAACTGGTATTTTTCAGGCAGTACAGCAGACATCGAGCAGCTTGAGAGTGATCAACCTTATACCCCGGCACGAAACCTTGACAAGAGAACTGAGAAGCAGATCGCAGCAAAGATCACAGCACCACTCTCTATCTTGAAGCAACTCAACATAAATCATTCGGCTCAGGAATACGAACTTACTGCAAAGTTTATATTTGTAGGTGAAGTATTAAGAGATGTGGCGATAATAGTAACCTTCCATCCTCAGCCTAGACCAGCATCGCTCGACATCCCACCTAATATATTAAAAGTTGATATTGCGGGCACTACAAATAGCTCCATGCTGGATAAAATTGATTTTAGTTCAAATGCGAAGGTTTATATCGAAGACCGCAACCGTCGAGTTAGAATTACCGCACCATTTTCCATGCTTGGTGGCTACGATCCAGCTACAGAGAAACTCAATGTTAAGCTTACTATCAATCGTGGCTACGAGAATGGCTCTGAACCACAAATGAATACGATTGAAAGACTCCCAGAGAATCACTATCGTATGTTTATAAGTTTAGATATTGAAAACTCTCCCGACGAGAAGCTAGTAGCTCAAGCTCCAGGTGAACATTAAGTTAATCTTGCGTAGAAAAAACTCTGGGACCGCGGACTTCCAGGCCGCAAACGAATTAGTAGAAAACTTAGTTTACAGCACACTAAGCAGCTTTCTTTCTAATTTTCTGCTTGACTGCTACTTTGGAGGAGGCTCTCTTCTGAGGTTTAGCAGTCTTAGTATTAGCTTTACCGGATTTTATTGATCTTACTTTGCCACGTTTGGATGATGCTGTCTTACTATCATCCTCCTGCTCAACTACAGAGCCGATAATATCCTTGGAATCAGCCGTATCCTCAGTACTTGCCTCTTTGTCATCTTTGACGACCTCTTCTTCTTTAAATTTTAGAAGATTATTTCTTTCCGCCTCATGACGCTCTTTGATAATCAAAAGCTCATCTTTGCGTGTCGACCAGGTAACCCCATCTAGACTAAATAGCATTAAATCCTGTTTACCAAATTTAACCTTTTTAGTTATGAATTCTGACTTTTTTGACTTTTTCATAAAGATTTCCATTAGTTCCAACTGGTATGATGATAGGAGAATCTTTTTAGTTTCGCCTATAACAAAAAGAATGTAGAATTTTACAGAGTTAAGAAATCTTGTTTTAATCTTTAAAAGGTTGTTTTATGGTCGATAGGTTGTTGGGGTCTTCTAACCGGTCTCGTTGCCGCAAATCTAAGATTGTAGCGACGGTAGGCCCATCCTGTAAATCAGATGAAAAAATTAGGCGGCTAATTCAGGCGGGTGTAAATGTATTTCGCCTCAATTTCTCTCATGGTTCACATGAGGAGCATACTGAATACTTTGAAAGCATCCGTCGGGTTAGCACTGAGATGGGGGAATTTGTAGCAACCCTGCAAGATCTTTCCGGACCTAAGATCCGCATCTCCGAAGTTGATGGCAACTTTGTTAACATCATAGATAATCGGGAGATCGAGCTACGCTACTCAGACGGTTCTAAATCAAACGATAAGATTATTTTTGTCGAGGCCGTTAATCCGGTAAAAATTCTAAAGCCTGGAGATCATATTTTACTAGCGGATGGAATACTCGAGCTTCAAGCCCGTGAGGTAAAGAAAGATAGGGTTAAGTGCCTGATCGTTAAGGGCGGCAGAATACGCTCCCGTGTCGGCATAGCTTTCCCTGACAGCTCACTAGAGCTGCCAGCTACGACTGAAAAAGACATGCATGATCTCAAATGGGGAATTGAACACAAGGTAGATTACTGTGCCGTATCCTTTGTAAACAATGCACATGATGTACAGAAGGTTAGAGATGCGATTATTGATGCCGGTGGCGATGTAAGAATAATCGCTAAAATTGAACGGAAGGAGGCTCTTGAAAACATAGATGAGATCCTTGATATTTCAGATGGTCTGATGGTAGCACGCGGAGATCTTGGAGTAGAGCTACCGTTAGAGCAACTTCCTATGTTGCAGAAACGATTAATCGAACTAGCTAACTACCGTGGTATTCCGGCTATAGTAGCTACACAGATGCTACACTCAATGGTTACATCTATAAGGCCAACCCGGGCAGAGGTTTCGGACATTGCCGCTGCCGTCATGAACGGAGCTGATGCTCTTATGTTGTCAGAGGAAACCAGTATTGGACAGAATCCTATCGAAGCGGTCGAATATCTAGGCAAAATAGCGCTAGAGGCTGAAAAAAGCTTTGCCTTTACCGAGTACAAACTAAGGTTACGCGACTCCGACAGGGAGACCGTTCCAGATGCAGTTGCTTATGCGGCGGCGGCGGCAGCCATTAAGGTTAACGCAGCCGCGATTATCGCCTGCACAGAAACCGGAACTTCAGCAAGACTAGTAGCTAAATACCGTCCACAACAGCCCCTCTATGGAGCAGCCAATAAGGAGGCAACCCTGCGGCGCATGTCACTATATTGGGGAGTTCGGCAGATCTCCTGTGCACGCACCAGCACCCATTTCGATGAAACCCAGACAGCACTTAAGACGGTGCAGCTTCTGGAGCAACTACCAAATGGAGCACGTGCTGTGGTTACAGGCGGATTAGCTACAGGCAAACCTGGATCAACAAGTGTGCTTGAGATCAGGGAGATGAGCTATAACTAACCGCCTACGACCAGTCATACATAACTCTTGCCTAATTCCATATTTTTATGGATTAATATCCTAAATAGGAGTTCATGATGATTCAACCACAAAATTTCATATCAGAAAAAGAGGCGGCTCAGATATCAGGTGTTTCGATCGCCACACTTAAGCGTTTTGTCGAAGCTGGGTACCTCGACACAGAGATTGATTCAGACGGTGTGAGGCTATACTCAAAGGCACAGCTTGACGAAATATTCAGCTTAAGTCGCTCCCTAGATAGTCTAATTAAGGAACAAGATGAGCAGGACAAACAACCTACTAGCAGCAGCAACAACGGGTCGGTGCATAGCACTGCAAGCGTGCAAATCAATCTAGCTGATCGGATCGAAGTTGAGCAGACAACCAATGCTAGCGCAGCTTCCTTTACCAAGCCCGACTTAAACGCACTTCAAATATTAGAAAATGAATCTGCCAAGTTGAGAAATATAATCTCTCTTCAGGAGCAGCTTCTTGATTCACGAGATAAGGAGCTTAATGATCTTAGAGAACAACGCCGCTGGCTGCGTGAGCGCATAGAAAAACTTGAAGAGAAAAACGATCGCGACCAGCTTCTTATCCTCTCTGAGACTCAGACAATTAGAAAGCTAATTAATGTTCATGCCGAGAGAAAATCCACACTGACTTTGGCATTAGAGTGGCTTGGACTAAAGCCTGCTAACAGCGGACAGGAGCTGCTTCCTATGAGATCTCAGAATGCAGCCGGAAATGGTTAGCATAGTCACTCTGGGACCGCGGGCATCTTGCCCGCAGCGAGACACCAGCAAGTTCGTATGCGGGCAAGATGCCCGCGGTCCCAGTAATGTATTGTCTTGCTACTCCGCAACCGTCCAATCCGCAGCCTCAGAACTCAAGGCCCCCTTCCCTGCATCTGCTGGATGAACCTCAACACGGCGATTTACCGCACGTGCCCAATCCTCCTCCTCAGAAAAAAGTGGCTTACTCTCGCCAAATGTAACCGTAGAGATACGATCAGACCCTACACCTAGCGCGGTCAACTCCTTAAGAACAGCATCTGCGCGGTCCATTCCGAGCTTTTCATTGTACTTCTCAGGACCCACATTGTCCGCATGACCCTCTAATACGATCTTAAGTCCACTCTCGCTTTTAAGGAGTGCAGCGATCTGGTGCGTACGCCCGCGCCCTAAGGGACTCAAGGTGCGTTTATTGAAATCAAATGCTACATCTGGAAAGAAGAACTGTCTTCCACCTGACATAGACAACCCCTCACTTTTCGAAGCTGTTGGAGCAGCGGCCTCTTGCTTTACAGCGCTACTATAGTTATACGGCGAGGTTGCTCGACAGGAAGGCACGCTATCGTTCGCAGAGAAGCACTCTGGTTGGCGATAATCGAATGGCTCTCTATAACCTAAGACACTGCGGCTTGTCTCTGTAGAGGAGATAAGATAGTTAAGCGGCCTAAAAATCCCCTCCCTTAATACCCAACCGACTGGATGAAAAATATACCCTAAAACTCGTAAAGGGTGACTCTCGCTCTCACGATAACGCGGGGATGAATGGTAAGATGTAGTTGTATTATCGCTTGGAAGTTGCTCCTGCGCGATTGCAAATGTTGGGATTAAAACTGCAAGTAAAAAAGAATATAACCTGATCATAAATAAGCCCCAAAAATGAAATAAATGAACCTCTTACCTAACATATAGGTAATTCCTCAAGCGGTAAAGATAGTAAACAAGACTCCGCTGTATAAGATACATCTACACACTGCACGGACTCTATTTAATTATCTAAAGAACTAGAAAGCCGTTCGTGCTGATAGAACGTAAAATCACAGCGCTTCTTATTTCTCAATACTGTCATCTAATTTTTTGGCGGTATCCAGATCTTTATAGTTTTGCAACTTTGGTTTTACTTAGGACGAGCTTAAGTGCGAGGTTTTCTAAATCAGATATCTGAGCTGAAGAGGTCGATCTGTCTCGGCCTTCTAGCTGTAGGCGTTGACCTCATTTTCAATATAACCTTTGGTAGCTATCCAATCTCAGTTGGCAACCTGGCAATCTATCTGGCTGCCTGCAGCATGTCAGTTGTAGGTGTACTCATTACCACCACAATTGGCCTACTTCCTGAATCTCTCTGGTCAGCCGAATATCTTAATTTTGCGCGCGTCTTAACAATCGCCTTGGCACTTAACTACTGCGCCTACAAAAACTGGCGCGTACCTTCATTTATTATCGCAGCCGCATCTTGGATACTTGTATTTCTGCCGTTAAATATCTATCTCTCTAAGCTGCCACAATTTGCTGCTGCCACCTCGCCAGAGCGACTGCTCCTACTCGCTATCGGAGATATAATTTTATGCATGGTAGCTGGAGCGCTCTTATTAAGACCTGAAGTGTGGGGGCGACTCACATCACGTCCACGCCATACTCCTCTTTCAACTCCACTTTTATATATAATTCCTCTTGTCGCTACCGTAACTGTGCTCATTACAATGATAGCCTT
The DNA here is from genome assembly GCA_964556665.1 of uncultured Bdellovibrionales bacterium. Lineage (GTDB taxonomy): Bacteria > Bdellovibrionota_C > UBA2361 > UBA2361 > CAZKXU01 > CAZKXU01. The sequence continues at coordinate 25,804 of CAZKXU010000024.1, forward strand.
AGTAGATTTTAATGAGGCAAGAACATTAACTGGACAGGCAGCGTTAATAGGTGCCCTGCTACTCGTAGTCCTGATTGGCTCTACACTAACAGCACAAAGATTATCCAGGTATTTAATTGAGAGACGTCATGAACTACTTGAAGGTCACCTACCTGCCAGACCTACTATGTCCGGTTTTTCAGGACTAACCAGCGATCATTGGCGCAGAAAAAGCTTCGTAGAAGTTACATCACGAAACAGTGAGGAAACAAGAACTGCTGAGGAGCGCTATGCGCCTAGAATTATCTCCGAAGATCAAGGCATTCTCTCAATTGATCGACAGGGCACTATCTTATTTATAAACCGTACCTTTATAAACCTTGCAGAGATAAAAAATAACGATTTAGTAGGTCGTAACCTTGCAACTATCGGACTTTCACCGGAGATACTAAGAAAGATAAATCAGCTGATTAGGCGCCCTACGTTAAAATCCAACCGCATACTTGAAGCTAGAGTTAATCAATTACCGAATACTATTAAATTCTTTGAAATTGCGGCAGTGGCTCCGGAGAATAATCGCAGCAGCGCTATAGCAAATGGTGAAAATAGTTTAATTATCACCCTAAAAGATGTAACTGATCGCAGAATAGTCGAATCACACCTTCTACAAGCACAGAAGCTTCGCTCCCTAGGTGGGCTTATCTCCGGACTGACACATGAATTCAATAACTCACTGACTACTATTACAGGTGCCGCAAGTATAGGCTTGAAGATAAAGGATGAGGAGAAGATCAGATCAGCCTTTACACATATACTAGAGGCAAGTAAGCAGGCTGCCGGTCTGGTCAAACAGCTACAGGACTTTTCAGACGGCAAACCTACTCTCGTGAAAACCCATGACTTAAGGGCGTTAGTAGAAGAAAGATTGAGATTACTGAAAAAGCTGGTCACAGAGCAATATGAGGTAAAATTCGAGAGACCGGAAGAAAGCCTACCTGTTATCTGTGATGAAAACCTCCTTATGCAGGCAGTTACCAATTTAGTAATGAACTCAAAAGAGTCCTACGGCAAAGAGAAAGGTGAGATTCAGATCTCACTTTCGATGGAAATTTTGGATGAAGACATGGCAGACCTTACTCTTGGCGCACATGCAGGACGTTATGCACGCTTACGGATTAAGGATTTTGGATTTGGAATGACGGCTGAGGCTCTGTCCCAGGCATTTAACCCTCTTTATTCTACAAAGCAAAGTAGCGGGCATGCGGGCCTTGGCCTCTCAATTGTTTACTCGATCATACGCTCACATGATGGATTTCTCTCCGTCGAAAGTTATCCACAAACAGGCACGACCGTATCGATATATCTACCATTAGCTGACAATCTGCCCGAGCAGGTAACTGCTCAAACGAACGAGAAGATAAGTATCAATACTCCACAAATTCCTCGCGGCCATAATGAAAAAGTTTTAGTTGTAGAGGATCAAGGTGATGTGCGGGAATTGATATCGATGATGTTATCCAGTATTGGTTACAATGTAACTACCTGTACAAGTGGCGAGGATGCGTTGGAAAAATCAGCAAAGACAAGATTTGATCTCTTACTAGTTGACCTAGTAATGCCAAAAATAGGCGGACTTGATCTTGCACGCAAAATTGAAGGCTTAAATTCAGAGATTAAGACTATTGTTATGACCGGTTACGGCCCTGATGTCGAGCGCCAAGCTCCTGAGAAAAATGTACTGCATAAGCCCTTTGATATGGAGACCTTGGCAAATGCGGTACGGGGTGCGCTAAACTAATCAAGAAATATCCCAATCCCTACGATAAGATAGATGTGGTAGAAGACTTCTTCCCCGCCCAGGAGTCTAAAGGATTGAAATAATTACAATATGAGTAAGCGCGTGCTTGTAGCTGATGACGACCCGGTAATAAGAACCCTAGTTGGGGAATACTTAAGCTCGATGGGGTATGATGTAACTATGAGTGCAAACGGGGAGGAGTGTCTTAAGTGCCTCACCGAAGCATTGCCAGATGTCCTACTTCTTGATCTACTCATGCCGGACATGAATGGTGTGGAGGTACTAAAAAATATCCGCGCTAACGCAGCCATGGCAAAGGTGCCGGTAATAATGCTTTCAGCCAATTCTGACACTCAGTTAGTAGCAAATAAATCTGATGTGGCCGCCAATGCATACCTAGAAAAACCTTTTGAAATGAGGTCGATTATTGAGACCATTACAAAGGTGTGTGAATAATCTCGAAATTTACTACTAAGCAGGAACTAGTAGAGTGTAACATAAATTGTTTCCTACTGGGACCGCGACATCCTGTCCGCTTTTGCGTTGTGCAGCTCCACAAGGCGGGCAAGATGCCCGCGGTCCCAGTAGGGAAATAATTTATGTTCCGGTGTACTAGCTCACGTAAGATGAATTCTCAGTCAGATGCTCTGATAAGATAATTGAGAGGTGATACATTAGTCTATTTCTCTCCACAGGAGATATTAATGCAGCTTCATCCATTACTGGCTCAAGGACCTGCAGTGCTAGATCCTCTTTTTTTAGGAGAAGAGCTTTCTCTGCAAATCTAACACGTGTAATAGCTTTCCAGTAACCGTCCGAGAATCGAAGCTCTACCTCACTTGAATTAGCCGTATCACCGGCTACAGGTCTAAGAGGAGTTTTATCAAGAAGAGCTCTCCCGCGCATCAAGGCCTCACGCTCTGCCCTTGCATCCCCTCCCTCAATCTCTGCTGCAGCTACTTGGCACAGTAACTTCATCTGATACCAGGGATAGTCATTAAGTCTATCTATAAACATTCTTGCGCACTCTAAATTTATTCCTGTTGCAAGAGAATGCGCCAGCGCAGAAACTGCTGCTACAGTTCTATCATCTACCTCCACCCTAAGCGCGCCATCTATTAGTTTTTTATATAGTACAGTTGCATCACCATCCTCTATCCCAATAGCACTAAGCTCCTCGACAAGCTCCTGAATGCGTTCTAATTGTACAACCTCTTTTATCTTTCCTTGAGGTACCTCTGCATTATTAATTTCTATAATAGCCTGATTAACTGCTCCTAGGGCTGCCTGCTCATTCGGGGCCAACCAACAGTTACGTGCATACAACAGATGAAATTTAGCTCTAATAAGCTCTGTACGAAAGTATGCTCCGAATTGAAGCCATTTTTGAGATGTCATGTTGACAGAAGGCTCTGCCTCCATATCCAGAACTGCACCAGATGAATGTAAATCATGTTCTGGAGTATCTCCGGATTCATCCTCTACTCTCTCATCCTCCTCTCCTGACGCTTCTTGCATAGAAGCAAAATCAAAGATCTCTTTTGAAAACTGAAGTAGCGCTACGTCCGCTGCTGTCGCATCCAGTACTGCTTTAGTTCGCAGACGTAATGCATTTTCCAATTCATCGTAAGAGCTAAATTCTTCTATAGGATTCATTTCGTGAGCATCTCTATCTTCACTCACTCTCTCCAGAAGCTTTCTACCTATCATGCCAAACGCCTCACCCCATCTGTCTTCTGATTTCAAAGCTAACTTCACAATTTCATCTGTAGGCTCTACATCGAGGTCCAATATCGAAGTTGCTCTACGAGCTATCACTCTACTTGAGTCCTTTGCTGATACACCAGCCATCAATCTAGATAAGTTTGCGTCAAGATACTTACGCACCTCGTCACCTAACACACAATACTGACCTTCATGGAAAATTCTATGTAAAGTTTCCGCACGAGCCTTAGGGCCCATCATAGCATGAAGAATCAACTCGAATTTCTTAAACATATTAGCTAGTAGTAAATTTCTAGCGACGGTATAAAGTTCAATTCCTCTAGACTCTGCATCCGTACAATTTATCAATAATATTTTTCTAGCAGCGCCTTCAACCTGAGCTTGCCACTCTTGACCTTTTCTTTCGTAAACCTCCGGTAGAAGTGGCTGTAATATCATAGCAGGTGGGATGTATGGATTACTAAGACCAACTCTCTTCCACGTACAGATAGTAATGCATGGATAATCTACAAGCCTGCCACCAATCTCGTGCTCACCGTGGGAAAACAACATTCCTGCCGCAAAACTAAAGGCGTGCGCCCGCATTGCCTCCCCAGTAAATGGGCAGGTGGTCTTATCTGGGGTCTCATTTACTTCATTATCTATTTTTGCCGCAGCAGAAACAGCTAGAATTACAAGCTTCTCCGCCTGCTGTGCAGTAAGCGCTTTTAATACTATAGATTCAACAGATTCTTCCGTAGCATGAGCAACAGCAGCAAGATCTGGCGCTGGCCCATCAGGTTTTGGGGCGGGTGAAGGTACTCCTAAATTCACTAATATACAACTTAATAGGTAAAACTTAGGTTGAGTTTAACATTGCGTTCTACCCTAAGCAACCAATAGGATTTGTTTGCTATTTAAAACAGTTAGGGCCTGCTTTGGAAATTGCTCAATAAGTGTGGGTAATGCATAAGTCACACTGGGACCGCGGGCTTCCAGCCCGCAAATAAGTAGCAGTAATTCGTTTGCGGGCAGGATGCCCGATAAAACAACCCTAGACCTTCGCCAAATAAGTTTTTTCACGTATAGCGCGCAGCGTTGCCCCAGATTGGCACGCCTCGGAAGGAGGAAATCCGCAGCAATACTGGAGTATTGCGAGGATTTTCCGACTGAGAAGCGTGACAAGGTGGGGCAACGATGTGATGCTAGACGTGAAAAAACTTATTTGGAGGAGGTCTAGGCCCCCTATTCCGACCAACTAGCCGTATGGGTTACCCTTAACTCCCTAATCACCGTCACTTTAAGCTGCCCTACATATTTGACCTGTCGCTCAATAGTCCTTGATATTAATTCTCCCAATTCATGTGCACGCTCATCACTAACCTCAGCACTCTCAACGATTACATGCAGCTCTCGGCCAGCCTGTAGCGCATAGGCCTGCTTAACACCTGGAAACTCTTTCGCTAACTCCTCCATTTTCTGGAGTCTTTCTATATAAGCTGCGATATTCTCTCGACGTGCTCCTGGCCTGGCTCCGGATAGGGCATCTGCTGCTCTAAGTATAGGTGCTAAAATTGAACGATCATCACTCTCTCCATGATGTGCTGCAACAGCGTTGATCACAAGATCATGCTCTCCGAAGCGGCTTAGGAATTCAGCCCCGACTAAGGCATGCGGCCCCTGGTACTTTTCATTGAGTGCCTTACCAATGTCATGAAACAGTCCAGCACGCCGCGCTAACGTCTGCATCTCCAAATTCATCCCTAGCTCGGCCGCGATTGAGGCTGCTATAAAAGCGGTTTCTAGAGAATGCAGCAATACATTCTGAGTGTAACTACTACGGAGCCTAAGTTTTCCAAGCACACTAACGAGCTCCTCATGTCCAGTATCAAGCCCCAACTCCCCTAGCGCCCGCCTACCATTTTCTACATTGCCGCTCTCAACTTTAAGTTTAGCTTCTGCTAAAAACTCCTCAATACGTGCAGGCTGAATACGGCCATCACCCATCAGTCGTACTAGCGCCTCCTTTGCAACTTCCTTTCTAAATACATCATGACTAGATATAATTACATGTTCAGGCACATCATCGAGTAATAAATCAACTCCGGATAATGCCTCAAACGCACGCACATTTCTTCCATCTCTTCCGATAAGTCGCGACTTCATATCAGCTGTCGGAAGTGGCAACACAACTGTACTGCGCTCACTAATAATATCTCGGGATATGCGCTCGATCGTCGTTGCCACAACCTCATGAGCCTTTGCCTCGGCACGCTCTTTAGCCGCAGCAAGAATATGTTGCTCTAAGTTGCGCGCCTCTGCTTCGGAGCGCTTACGCGCTTCAAGCATTATTTGCTCACTTGCCTGTGCTACATTCATACCTGCTACTTTTTGAACCTGCTCGAACAATGACTGCTCCCGCTTGGTCAACTCTATCATTGTACTTTCTATCGCAGAGGCCTGCTTGCTACTTAACTTGGAACGCTCCTCGATCTCAATCTGTAATGCACTTAGCTGCGATTCTCTCTGTGAAAGTAAGGCTTGGCGCTGAGACAACTCACTCCGTGTTTCCCGAACATTCTCCTCATGCTGCCTACGCTCAGATAATAAAAACTCCTTAGCGGCAATCTCTGCGTCAGCGATAGTAGCTTTACCTTTGCGCTCTGCATCTTTGATAATCTCCCGAGCCTCACGCCTAATCTTTCCCCTATTTTTCCGAATCCACTGCATGCGCCAGTACTGGCCTAATGCCCAGCCGCTTGACAGCGAAAGCAGTACAATCAGAACTAATAAAGATGGAGTAATCGCCCAGGTCTCAATCGTCATCGTCGAAGCGTGCTCCCGTTTGAACAAACCCTCTTTCGTGACAGACCCACTCAACCACCAGATCCGCGAAGTGGTCATCGGCCAAGCTGCTTACTTGTAGTGACCAACACACACCGATAAGCTTAGCAAGCCGCAGCTGCGGATTTAGAGTTAGGCGTTCATATTCAGTATTATGCCAAAGCCTGCCTCCATGAGCATCAAAGCTTAAGCCTGGAATTATGATCACTGTTTGATGGGCTAATTGCGAATCGAAGCATTGATCCTCTCCCTCGTTTTGAGCAGCTATTCCGGCATCTAGTCGTTGATTATTTAGTACCTGCTTAGAGAGAGCTTCAAGCTTCAACTCCTTGCCAACAAGATGTGCAAAGAAGAGCTTGTATTTTGCTAAATTCTCACTTACGAATGCAGAGAGATCAGGCTCCCCAGCTGCAAAGGATGGCCAAATTACAACCTGCTGTATCTCACCGAAGGCGGAATGGGTTAACAGAGCAGTCAAATTTGAGCATAATTCAATGCTTGCTGCTTTTACCCAGCGTGGATCTAAGTTCTGCAAAACCTTGACAAGCTCCTCCGATTTTTCGCGCTGCTGCTTCGCCACAATATTAAGCCGAATAAGCCTTCTAAAATTGATTCAATAATAACTGCAAAAATGCCGAAATTATTCGATAACTTACTTGATCACGGGAAATTGAATAAACAATCCCCTTAGATCATAGAATCATTTTGGCCCCCATAGGATTCTTAAAAATATAAGGTTTTTCTTAGCTTTTATGAGAGGTTGGGTGCGTTTAAAACTTCTTTCTAAATTACTACTTTTTACCTCCATATCCATCGTTTTAAACTGTCACGCAGAAGGCTTTCTGGTTTGCTCTGAGCCACAGATAGCAAAGGAGAGTGGTCTTCAAAACGGCTTTTCACTAGAGAGTATAAATCAGATAATATATACCCTGGCTGGCGACAATCCAACTGCTTACCTTGGATTTGCACCTAAAATCGTTTTAACGAATGCTGCTCTTCCAGAAGCATTTGTAGATACAGATCAAAGTATACATCTAAGTATTAAGCTTCTTAACATGTTGCACTCAAAAGATGAGCTTGCGTATGTAGTAGCACATGAATTATCACACCTAGTCCTTAAACATGCCAATGCTAATACCCTATTACAGCGCCGCGACTCAATCTTTTATGAGAGTATCAAAGAGGAGATACAGGCTGATCTATTGGCTATTAAACTAATTAAGGCTGTAGGTTTTAATCCTGATTCGGCACAGGCTGTACTGAATAGACTTGCTGATACACTAGTTGCCGATCAGATCGATCTAGCTACACTCTTTCCTACTCTACGCCCTCGCCTTTGGGCTATGGAGATGATCCTTCATTCGCACCCTGCAAAGTAACAGCTTTTCTAATTTAACTACTAACAGCTACGAATTTTTATGACATTTAATTTCATGCCGCACATTTGCCTGTGTTTACAACTAGTTATACATGGGCTGACAGAGCTAAAAAAATCAAGGAGTTCTAGCTGCTTGCCGATAAATTATATAAGTAGATATTTTTTATTACCTTTTCTTAGGCACGGTCAGAGGGAGAAAAGATTAAATGGACCTGTTCGAAGAAAATTTAGTGATGACCGCGGGCGAACGTGGCAGAGCCTCGGTCTTAATTGTAGAAGCAGATGGTCTTGAGCGTAATAATTTACGCTCTGCTCTTAAGACACTGGGCTATGGTGGAATTAGCGATGTTCCAAATCACGTTTCCGCGATGGAAAAGCTTCAACAACGCAAATTCAGCCATATTATCTTTGACGCTAAAAACACCAACATGCCAGCTAAAGACTTTCTGTTGCGCTGCATGGAGATGGATCGTGAGATGGTCTGTATTCCATCATCATACGAACCAAACGTAGATGATGTATTCGACCTGCTGATTGGTGGTGCTCGTGGATATCTTAGCAAACCTATTACAGTGGACTCAGTAGAAGCGGCTATAGTTATGGCTAGCAAAGGTGAGCCAATTGCTGATGCTGTGCTACAAGCAAAGGATCGCAACGAAGCGTTGGTGGCGATACTTATGACAAGCCTGGATAAAATGGCTACTGTTGTTCGTCAGTCCTACCAGTTTGAAACCGCAAAGCGAGAGATTCCAAGAGCCTTAAGTACTTTTAGACGCTCAGCCGAACTAGCTAAAACATTCGCCAAAGGTGGTGAGTTGGGGCTAATAGAGGCTATGGAGAGATTCTGTATAGAACGTAGTAAAGGACCTGCTACTAGACTTGGACGGCTAAGAAAGCGGCTAAAATCAGGCCGTGCTGCCGGCGAAGAAGAATCAACCGAAGAAGCCTGAAGTTCCCTGATATACTTTATTGATATACCCACCATAATATTAGATAGTAATATTATGCACCGACTAATCGCTTTGATTGCTACTTGTATTCTCATGCAGAGTTCCTTGCTGCATGCTCAAGAGCTTGATGAGGTAATGAAATCACCTGAATATAGAGCCGTAGGAAAACATAACAACCTCAAGCAGAAGCAGAACCAGAAGCAGTTAAATCTAGCTAAGGATGAAACTAATTTTGGTAAGGTGTTTAATGCACGCGCCGGTCGTGAAAAGAATTTAATTACCTGGATAGGGACCGTCAGTGCAGGCTTTAAAAGTGAAAAGCCGCGCTTAAGCTTTGCCCGAGAATACGCTATGGTCGAACAGAATTATAAAAGCAAAGACAGCAATACTGCTATTAAGGTGAAGGTAATTGTACCCTCTAAATCTTCCCGCCAAGCAGCTGAACTAGCTTTAATACCTGAGTTTTCTAAGATCGCGCCACCAGGCTTAAAAGTCTCTGAATCTGAGGAGTTACAAATAAACGATCTCCCAGCAATGTTGTACCACCATGTGGATGGTGGCTGCTCAATTCTGCTGCGCATAACTAAGGGCGCCGTAATTGACATTAAGAGCAACAGCTGTAAGGAAAGTGCAAATATGATTAACTTGGGGGAGAACCTCAATATTAAGCGCTTGATTGAGAAACTGGATTCTTAAACCGCACTAAAGATTTTTCAACGCAAACTCACGCAGTCCCATGAAGCAACAAAAGGATGAAGCAACAAAAGGACACCCATAAAATAGCACCAAACACTAATACTCTAACAAAAGCAGCCGATTATTATTTTATGACGAACGCTAGGTCAGAGATTTACAATCCGGATGAGGTTGGGGTGTATCACTGCGTAAGTCGCTGTGTACGAAGAGCATATTTATGCGGAGAAGATCAGCTAACTGGTAAATCCTTTGAGCACAGGAGGGAATGGATAAGAGCTCGACTAAAATTATTGATTGATATATTTGCGATCGAGGTAATCGCATATGCAGTAATGAGCAATCATCTGCATGCAGTGATACGTAACCGTCCTGACATTACAGAGAAATGGGAGGATAAGGAGGTGGCACGACGCTGGAGGAAGCTATTCCCACTACGGCGAGACCAAAACGGTGCTGCTATGAAACCAAGTGAAGCAGAGATTGCTGCCATTACTATGGATCAAAAGAAGGTGGCTCTTTATCGTGCAAGGCTATCTGACATAAGCTGGTTTAACCGCTGCGTGAATGAGAATATCGCAAGAAGAGCCAATTTGGAGGATGAATGTACCGGGCGGTTCTGGGAGGGGCGGTTTAAGTGCCAGAGAGTTTATGACCTTAGCGCTATATTAGCTTGTAGTGTCTATGTCGATCTAAATCCTATAAGAGCAGGAATAGCACAAAGTCCAGAGGAGAGCGATTTCACCAGTATTCAAGATCGGATTAAAACCCTCAAAAAACAATCAAATAGTAAGGGTCTGGGGAAGTCATTAATGTCAATTGAAGACCTGTCAGATAAAACTGTTACTACTGAAGAATACTTTGAACTTGTAGAAGCCACAGGAAAGCTTTTAAGAAAGAACAAAGCAAGTATCTCAGAAGATATTAAGCCGATTCTTCAGAGGCTAAAACTTTCACCCTCTGAGTGGATTGAAACTACAAGAAAAATCAGGATGAGGTTCCCGCGAGTAATAGGCACTGCTGATCGAATCAAAGAAGCTGCAGAAAATGCAAATAAAGAATGGTTTCATGGACTAAGTGCAGCAAGAGCTGTATTCATCTAAGTTAACCAAAATATATTGGAAACCTACAATTCGGTACTTACTATAATTCTAATAAAGCTTAGTAAGATACTAAGCTAGACATTGAGAGCAAATTAATAATTACATTGGAAATTTCTTAATCTTCTTTTTCTCTAATTTATATTTTATCTGTGTTATACCTGTTTCTGCTATTTGATAGTATGTTAGTTAAATTTTGGGTGTTCTTTAAACCCAGTCAAGATGTGTTCAAAAAATAATTATAAATATG
>CAZKXU010000025.1:0-35629 GCA_964556665.1 uncultured Bdellovibrionales bacterium
GAGAAAAGGACAAAATCCCAAACTAAGTTTTTCAATACTTGTGGGTAATAGTCAGCTCTGGGACCGCGGGCTTCCAGCCCGCTTGGTAGCGGAATTGGCCAAGCAGCGGGCTGGAAGCCCGCGGTCCCAGTAGACTAACGCAGTAGTGACAGTGCTAATGCTGGCTGCTGATTCGCCTGTGCAAGAATAGCTGCACCTGCCTGTTGTAAGATTCCAAGCCTTGTTAGCTCCGCAGCTTCAGATGCTACATCGACATCACGAATGCGAGATTCAGCTGAGGCAAAGTTCTCTCTAGCAACCGTTAGATTGTTAATCGTAACTAAGAGACGTGATTGCGCCGCTCCTAACGTACCACGCGTTGAGGCTAGAGATGAGATAGCATCTCTTACAGCATCAAGAGCTAAACGTGAGGCTGACTGCCCTTCTGCTATTGTTATGCCGCTTATTGAAAACCGTAAGCTCGAAGTGTTAGTTGATGATAATCCCAATGAAGCCAAGGTTCCTTGTACACCACTGTACTGGATCTGAGCTGTAGAATCTGACTTAAATCCAACCTGTAGTAGCACTGTGTTGCCACCTGACAAAAGTTTAACTCCGTTAAATTCAGTTGTGACAGCTATACGTTCTATTTCAGATGCTAATGCTGTAAATTCATTCTGCAATGCAGATCGTTGAGTCGTAGAGAAAACGCCGTTGGCCGACTGCTCCGAGAGCTCGCCAAGTCTAGTTAATACATTGCCGATCTCACTTAGTGCTGAGTCTGCTATCGCAATTGTTGAGACACCATCATTCGCATTTCTGATAGCTACAGTAGCAATACGCTGATCAGCTCTAAGAGCATCTGCGATCGCAAGTCCTGCTGCATCATCACTAGCTCTATTAATACGTTGACCTGAGCTCAATCTTTCAAACGTATTAGAGAGTTTTTCGGTCGACTGACCCAATCTACGCTGCGCCTGAAGTGAGGCAATATTTGAACCAAGAGTTATAGCCATCGATTTTCCTCCTTGAAATACATCCCTATTGAAATGAGTCTATCCGTAGACCCTAAGCATATGCCTCTTTAGCGACTCATTCGCTAAAGCTCCAATATTTTCGGATGACGGTTACTTGATTTTTATAGAAGGGGGTCGGAACAACTACTAGAACCACATATACCGCTAACACACATCTTGTTCTAAATATTACTACGGCAGAATATTTTAGTTTCTTTAGATGAAAATGATGTAATTAAAAAATATTTTGGAAGTTGGTTGCTTTGGAGGAGGTGCTGAGTTTACAGTATCGACTTAGATAAAAAATGGGCTTAGATACCGTTCAAGATTTTCCGCCCCACGTAATCTCAAACAATACCAAAGCCCAAAGAAGTAGCGAGGTAACAAGACACTCACCCTTTCTGCTTGAGTATGTGTCCTGCGTAATGTTGCGAACAACAAATTAGAGTATCTCTAATTTATAATTCGCAATCCTGTCGAAGCCTCGGCAGGCCCTCAGTGAAGGCCTGCCGAGCGAAGGAGGATTGGTAGAGTCTATTTCTAAACCCTACTTCCTAACTAACTATCGTAGCAACGACAGCGCTAACGCTGGCTGCTGATTAGCTTGAGCAAGAATCGAAGCACCTGCTTGCTGCAAGATACCAAGTCTTGTCAACTCAGCTGCTTCAGAAGCTACATCCACATCGCGAATTCGTGATTCGGCAGATGCGAAGTTCTCTCTAGCTACAGCCAAGTTATTGATGGTTACTAACAACCGTGACTGTGCAGCACCAAGAGTACCGCGAGTCGAGGCTAAGGATGAAATCGCATCCCGTACAGCATCAAGTGCTAGACGTGAAGCAGATTGTCCTTCAGCTATAGTTACGCCGCTGATTGAGAAGCGTAATGCTGAAGCATTTCCTGCCGCCAATCCTAAGGCTGCTAATGTACCTTGCACACCGCTGTACTGAATCTGCGATGTAGATCCGGAGTTGAATCCGACCTGTAACACAACGCTCGATCCACCAGAAAGCAGTTTTACACCGTTAAACTCAGTGGTTACAGCGATACGTTCAATTTCAGAAGCCAACGCTGTGAACTCATTCTGCAGCGCTGAACGCTGAGTAGTAGAGAACACACCGTTTGCTGACTGCTCAGACAACTCACCCAAACGGGTAAGCACGTTACCGATTTCACCAAGCGCTGAGTCTGCAATCGCAATAGTCGAAACACCGTCATTGGAGTTTCTGATAGCGACTGTAGCTATGCGCTGATCGGCGCGTAACGCGTCTGCAATAGCAAGACCGGCTGCGTCATCACTTGCTTTATTGATACGCTGACCGGAACTTAGTCTTTCAAATGTTGATGATAACTGGTCAGATGAAATACCCAACCTTCTCTGCGCCTGTAGGGCCGCAATATTCGATCCTAACGTAATAGCCATTTAATCCTCCTTGAATAAAACTAAGCCAAATAAAGTCCTCTCCTTAGACTTCCAGGGGCCGACGACCACACGTTGCAAAATCACAACGTATTTTTTTGACTTAGCAATTACGGTATAAGTAGGGCTTAATAGGCATGAACAACTTAATCTATTAGTAACTACTGTCTACCGCACACACATTAATTCGATCACCTAATTAGCTTTACGGCATGGTGCGAAATATTCTTTAGCGATATTTAGCTTAATTTTCTAAAGTGGAGGAATTGGAGTGAGTCTACTAGGAAATGTAATGATTTCAGATTAGTGTAGATACTTGGAGCACAGACATCCTGCCCGCATACGAATTAACAGCTACTTATTTGCGGGCTGAAAGCCCGCGCTCCCAGTGTGGCCTATGATTTTCCCAAACTTTTTGATTATTTTGTCATTTAGTATAAATACAGCCAGCTGGATTCCAGAAAAAAAGGTTTTGGGAAGAATATACATTTTGTCCCGAATATATATTCACCCAAAACCTGGACTTGAAGTAGCGAGGCATAAGATCGGTTATCGTACTGATATCTACTTTACTCGCTAACTACACTAAATCTGTGCTCGCTCACTTGGCGAGACTTGCGGTCTAGGATTACTGGAGGGCCGTAAAGCCCTCCAGCTAATCCGCATTATCCTTTTCTGCTTATCCTCTCAAGAGTGATAGAGCTAGAGCTGGCTGCTGATTTGCCTGAGCAAGAATTGCAGCACCGGCCTGTTGTAAGATTCCAAGCCGTGTTAACTCTGCTGCTTCGGAAGCTACGTCTACATCACGGATTCGTGATTCCGCAGCTGCGAAGTTCTCTCTAGCAACCGACAGGTTATTAATAGTTACCTGCAAGCGCGACTCGGTAGCACCTAGAGTACCTCTAGTTGAGGCTACTGAGCTGATTGCGGCACGTACTGCATCCAGCGCCAAACGCGCAGCTGATTGACCTTCAGCGATTGTAATGCCGTTGATTGAGAACCTCAAGTTCGACAACCCTGCAGAGGCCAACCCAAGCGCTGCCAACGTACCTTGTACGCCGGAGTACGATATCTGAGAGGTTGAACCAGAGTTAAAGCCTACCTGAAGTACTACAGAACTGCCACCGGAGAGAAGACGCACACCATTGAACTCGGTTGTTACTGCGATACGTTCAATTTCAGAGGCCAGCGCTTCAAACTCGTTTGAAAGTGCCGATCTTTGAACGGTCGAAAACACACCGTTTGCTGATTGCTCAGCTAACTCGGAAAGTCGTGACAAAACCGAGCCAATTTCACCAAGCGCTGAGTCTGCAATTGCGATAGTCGAAACACCATCATTTGCATTACGAATAGCTACGGTCGCTACACGCTGATCCGCTTTAAGCGTATCTGCAATAGCTAATCCGGCTGCGTCATCGCTTGCTCTATTGATTCGTTGACCAGAACTTAGACGTTCGAAATTACGTCCAAGATCATTAGTACTGATGCTTAAACGTCTTTGCGCCTGTAAGGACGCAATATTAGTCCCAATAGTTATAGCCATGTTATTCCTCCTTGAAAAGATCAGACGAGGACGCAGCCGTCAATCCTTTGACAGCTGGGAAAAATCCCTGAGAGATATCCATTGAATCATTGTGGGGCAATGACCCATCCTTATCTGACTAACACGGTCATGTATGATTAAATTAAAGAAAGAAACTGACTCTTTAACTCTCGCTACACCCCGCTAACAAACATTACGCTATCTTCAAAGATTGAATTCGGCGCAGGAGGCTTAAAGCTTTAGTTGATTTTTAACAGAATTTACCGGCTTTAGATCAGGCCTAGATTCGTTACCACAAACACTACAGATATCTCTGGAATTAAGTTTAAAAAATAGCGGAGGAAGTGATACTAAATAAAATGCTACTGTCATGTGTAGCTCTAACTGCATAACATTACCAGCTAGAACAAAGAGAGGTAGAAAAATTAACGCACATGGCCACTCTTCAGAAGAAGCTATCAAGATATACCGTTTCGTGAGTGTGTTGCCTAATTTGCAGTTACGACATCGCATACTTAACTATTTAATAATATTTACTTTTTCATTATCTGCTACTTTCAATATAGTTATGGAGAGATCTTTGAAACTGTTACAATTGAAGAAATCAGTATTCCTCAACTGTTGTTGACCGCTAGCGCTTCACGGTATAATTTACTGAACTGGTCTTTGTAACTTAATCACTTTAAATGGTTTAATTATGATAAAGAAATTTGTAGCACTAAGTATCTTCTCTCTCTCTCTTTCAGCATGTACAGGTCAGCCTTTATCTGGAAGAGAAACTGGTGTACTTACCGGCACTGCTCTTGGAGCTGGATTAGGAGCGATTGTAGGAAGCCAAACTGGGCATGCTGGAGCTGGAACAGCTATCGGTGGGGCATTCGGAGCACTTGGAGGTGGATTACTAGGCAACCAGACTGACAACACAAGGGCAGCCCAAACTGAACAGGAAGAAAGACTCCGTCGCCAAGAAGCAGAGTTAGAAAGACAACGCAGAGAGATTGAGGAACTAAAGAGAAATCGGGGGAATTAAACACTGGGACCGCGGGCTTCCAGCCCGCAAACGAATTAAATCCTACTGCGTTGCGGGCTAGAAGCCCGCGCCCCCAGTGTAGTACTATTTATGCTACTTCGCACTAGACTCCGCCGTTACGACTATCCGGATCTACTATCTTACACTCTGTATTTGGTCCTTTTTTAGCAGCAGATACCTGTAAAAATGCGTATCCTGGCAAACCATATTTCTTATTTTTCTGAGCTGCTGTAGCGCCAATCGCCTTGACACTACAGGCCTTCTGTCCACCAGCTCCGCAGTAGAATCTAGCCTTGCCATTTCCACCATGACTCCTACTCCAAACGCCATAGTACCCAAGCTTAGCTGCTAATGTTCCATCTATATAAAACAATGGCACAGGGGATTGGTCAGCACAGTCGGTACCGCATATATATGTCGGCCCAGTAGCTCTTGCATCTGCTTTATTTATATGATGAGAGATTTCACCTTTAAAGAGCCCTTCACCATTCTGAAAAAACGACACCTTGGCACAAACCGAAGTCAACGGAAGATCGGTGATACCTACTCGTGCAAGCTTTGCAAGATCACGCTTATTAAAACCGCTCGGCAAGCCCTCCGCCTGAGCATTTGCTATTGAAAATACACCTATCAAGAAAACTGCTATAATTTTTACCTTCATCTCTAATTACTCCAAAAAATGTATTAATTACGTTATGATGAGTTTAGTGAAGTAGATGGCATCGAACAAGTTGAAAAAAATGCATCTTCGTTACGACTGTATAAGTAGTTGAAATTACTAGACCTATGATACACAAGTGTCAAAATAGCAACCGTTCACGGGGCATACATGCGCGCCCGCAGGTCGCGCATTAGGGCAGCCGAGGCTGCCCTTTACCCGTGCTGCGCACGGGGAATAATGCATACCGCCATACCCCGTGAACGGTTATCAAAATAATGTACATTAACCAGGAGGCTTGATATGAATTGTTCAGAATTCGCACAAAGAGCACCTATCCAGCAACACCGTGCGACCTCTGCACCGGACAAGGCAATACCGGATAAATTTAATTTAACGGCAAAGTTGGACTATCTAGACACCACCGCTCTAACGGATCCTTATTAGAGCCAGGAACATCTCTAAGCTTAGCGGTTATTCTAACTACATTTTCTAGTAACTTGCTATAACCGGAGGCTCCAAAACAGTATACGGTACGCTTTTCTCGTCCACGTCCTATAGTAAAGGAATCCTGCGTTTTGAATGCGCTACAACGACTCTCCCCGCGCAGACTCTGAGAAGATGAGCATCCATTAAAATTGGTAGGTGGTGTTGGATATCGATCTCTATTTTCACCGTCCCGCAGCACAACGCTAAAGATTTTCTGATATTTCCCTGAGAGAATCGCCGCAGCTGCACCGTTACACTCCTTTACCGATGGCCTATACTGTATATCAGCCGATAAACTCTTTGTGCAGATACATGGGGTAAAGCGCTGACCGTTACAATATTTTGGCTTTCTAGATTTCTTAGGTAGTTTTCCCTCTGCAAGTAGATCCTCTACAGTCCAGACACGTTGAGCCGTGTCCTTATCTGAGAGAATCGGATCACTCTCCGCTCGGACTAGTTCTACAAATAAGACTACATTTAGCAACAATAGTAGTGAAAAGTTGATACGCCGCATAATCTCCTTCAGGAATAGCATTATTTCGTTAATACCCAAATAGTTTATGAAAGAATGTTATTAACTACAACCAATATACTATACAAGCTTTACTTAAGATATCAATGCTTTATCAATTCTGTTATGGTAAAATATATGAAAAAAAGCGAGCAGAAGCGCTGCATAATCGGATTACTGGGCGGAAGCTTTAATCCTGTACACCTAGGACACCTGCATGTAGCTAAGGAGGCTCGCAATATCCTTGGCCTTAAACGGATTGTCCTAATTCCAGCTAAGCTCCAACCATTAAAGGCGAAATCTGAACTACTTGATGCCGAGTTAAGAGTAAGCCTCCTACGCAATGCGGCAAAGCCATACCAATTTATAGATATAAGTGAGATTGAGCTTCAGCGTCCCGGTAAATCATTTACTATTCTAACGCTAAGGGCTCTAGCGGCAAAAAAGAATAGTGCTACCAGATACTGTTTTCTTCTAGGAGTGGACGCATTCATGCAGATTAAGAAATGGAGAGATTATAAAAAACTCTTTACTCTAGTAGATTTTTCCATACATACCCGCGCAGGGTACAGGTATGCCCCAGCTAAAATTAATAAACTAATTAAGTCACTTGGATTTAAACCAAACTACGAGAAGATTAACTCCCCTAAAATTCTAAGCTCCTGGATAAACACTCATGGATATACACTTAAAGTAATTTCTATACCTCCCTACCCGGTCTCGGCGACATTAGTAAGAAAAAAACTACTAGCCGGCGAAACAGTGGCTGGACTTTTGCCTAATAATATTATCTCTCAATTAAGAGACTTTCTGCAAAAGGAGAAAAATAAGAGTCAGGCTAGCGCATTGTAAATAGAGTTTTTTACTGGACTGTAGCATTTAATTCGTTGCGGGCTGGAAGCCCGCGGTCCCGGTGAAGAAAAAATTTATTTTACAGTCACTACAGTTATTGAAATGTGCCTCTATGGCTTTGTTGCCGCTATATCAAGACTAGTAATATAATCACTTGGCTTTGAACCTACTGGTAATGCATCTACTATGCGGCGATAGAGCGGATCTTCCCAGTTTGTCATTGCTTCTATGTATTGCGGCTTAGATGTAAGCTTAATATCAACCAATCCGGCTGCTTTCATCTGCGCACCTATTTCAGAGACAAGCTCAGCACCTGCAACGCACCCTACTAGCGCCTCTACCATCTGAAGAATCTTGGCAGGGAGCGGCTTAAGTAGAGCTAGATCTGAAATTGCAACAACTCCGCCCGGTTTTAAAACTCGCCCGATCTCACGCCATACTTGGGCCTTATTTGGAGAGAGATTTAGCACACAGTTAGAGATAACAACATCAACCGAGCTGTCGGCAAGCGGCAGATGCTCAATCTCACCTAAGCGAAATTCAATATTTGAAAGCCCTGTTTGCTCCTGATAATGAGCAATATTTCTACGCGCCTTACTGATCATCTCTGGCGTCATATCAACACCGATCACTTTACCAGCAGCACCTACTTTCGGACCTGCTACAAAACAATCGAAGCCACCGCCGCTTCCAAGATCAAGAACAACTTGTCCTGCTTTTAGTGCTGCAATCGTTATAGGGTTGCCGCAAGATAAGCCCATATTAGAGCCTTCCGGTAAGGAGCGTAGCTGAGCAACTGTATAGCCCAACTGCTTAGCAAGCTCCTCTGCGGAAAGCGTACTACCTCCACAGCATCCTCCTCCTTTATCGCAGCAGTCTGAGTCTCTGCGCTCAACATCCTCAAGCCATATCCCCTTTTTTGCTATAGAGGCATACCCCTCACGTACTTTTTCCTTTACGTCCTGTGAATTATTAGGCTTTGTACTACAGCAGTCCGGTTTACATCCACAGCCTTGATTATCATTCGATTCAATACTCATATATTACCTCACTAAATTTGCTAGCGTCTCTGGAAGCCCCTCGATAAATCCTCTAATCTCATCCCTAACTCTTCTGTAAAATACTAACGCCTCCTCCTCTGTTTTTGCGTGCAGCGCCAATTGGGGTGGGTCAGCAAAGCAATGATTAATCCGTTTTACCTCTGCTGGGGAAATAGGACACTCATTGGCGGCCTTATCACAGACTGCCAAAATATAATCAAAGGCTACTCCGTTAAGCTCATCAATATGTTTTGAATATTGTTTAGTGATATCCACCCCCGCTTCCGCCATGACTTTAACGGCAAGCGGATTCATACCTTGAGGGGCTACACCGGCAGAGTATGCATCTAGCTCCTTAGCTTTAAGATATTTAGCCCAACCCTCCGCCATCTGGCTGCGGCAGGAATTCCCAGTGCAGAGAAAAAGTATTTTTAGCTTCGCTTTAACACTGCTCACAACAATTCTCCTTTAAAGTAGGCGCGCAACAACACTCAAAGGCATCTGCTAATTCACGCATATTTTTTGTTATAGCCTCATAACGCACCTTATAAAAAACAGTGCGCCCACTTTTAGAAGACTCAAGTATCCCTGCCCTCCTGAGCAGGGCCAGATGACGGGATACTACCGAGAAATCTATCTCACAACACTCTGCTACTTCAGTGACTGTACATTCCCTGCCACATTTTGCAATGCAGGCAAGTAATTTCAGTCGAGTAGCATCACCTAAGGCTTTAAAAATATCGGCGTTTAATAGTTTGTCGATCGGTGCCGATCGTCTTGCCGCCTGTTTGGGCGTAGCTGGTAATTGTTTGCATATTTGCACCATAATGCAAGTATAGTATAATCCATATTAGTATGCAAGGGAAATTTTAGGTCTGGGGTATGTTAGTAATCTAATAATGAAATCAGTGCTAAATACGACGATCTACATATTTACTCAATAACTGCGGCACTGGGACCGCGGGCTTCCAGCCCGCTACGTAGTGGCAATTAATTCGTTTGCGGGCAAGACTACGCTTCGCGTGGACTTGTTGAAGCTTGCTTCGCAAGCATTTATCTTACTGCCTGGTAGCAGTGCTAGGCGCTCAGGTTACGCGAAACGTAACTACTGAGCGGCCTAAGTCAATTCCCCCTCCTTACGGAACGCGAATGCGCGAGACACTGCTCAGGCGCGTACAGCGGTCCCAGTAGGGCCATGTTTTACCCAGACTTTTTTAGCTGTACCAAACAAAGGAAAACAATAAGTGCTCATTTCGCTACGGTTATTAAGAGCGAAAGTAACGCCATTCGGATATAGTATCTAACAAACTCATTAAACGGCCACGCACCGGCTCAAGTAAACGCGTAATAAAGTTACTTGCCGGCTTAACATAACGCCCCTCTGACGTCTTAACCTCGCCCGATCTGCTCATGTATAATCCATTCATATGTATAAAAAGCTTAGCTTTCTCTATTAGCTCCTTACCACCTTCTACCATTCGTTGTCCACGCGCATATTCAACTACACTCTGAGCTAATAACTCTCGCGCTAATATCACTGTAGGGTCTGGTAAATCTCTCTGTAATCTATTGAATAATTCTGAATATACCTCTGCACGTTCTGTGTGGGAAGGAAGAGCTCCAATTGCATCTTTCAATTGTCTTCGTAAATCCGACTTAGAGGGCCCTGTACCACCTGTTTCCTTATCTCTGGCTGCCAATGTTAGAATCACCTCTCTGAAAAGAGCTGCATGACGTTGGGGAGTAGATATATGCGAAGCATTCCCAAGGAATGTTAATAAAGCAACTGCTCCGGCTGGAGAGGATCTTAATACACTCCTAAGTGAAGACAAACTTTCTACATCTCCACACTCGCCTACATTCGTATCAAATGCCAAGGCTCGAACTAGGTTTTTTACATCCTGCTCCTCAAATCCAGCTCTTGCCTGGAACCCTTTTTCAGCGAATTTATTTGCTAACTCCTCAAGCACAACCCCAGTATTTTTACCGCCTGTACGACTTGTAGGCTCTGCAAGCATCCTAGCAACCTCCTTTACAACAGATACGTCATGCTTACTATGAACCTCTAAGGATAGTGAGCATAAGCTTCTTACTGTAGCTAATTGAGGTGAGTCTGTATGTTCATGCAGAATGAGACTAACGCATCCTGATGCTAATACCTCAGCAACATTGCCACACAACTCGTACGCACCTCTAGATAACTCAACTGCCTTATGAATCTCTCCAATCCTAGATACACCGGAGACTGCATTTAATGTAGTAACTCTACATTTGGGATTTTTCCCACTTAATATATCTGCGATAAACGGATCTGAAGAGCGTGCGATAAGACCGCGAAATATACTACTACATAGCAGAAAGTCAGTAGTCTTAAGCCCTGCGTCAAAAAGTGCATTAGCTGCCTCGTCTCGAAATCCAAGATCCTCATACTCTCCTATAAAAGAAGGGGCGCTAACTGATCGAGGCAAAGCATGACGAGCATAGACCTGCTGCTCCAACATCTCACAAGCCTCACGGGAGCCAGCAGTCACCTGCATTCCTAATGACTCAAAGATACGGTTAGAATGCTCTGCAGCGAATATTGGATCGGCCCACAGCTCTCCTAGCTTATTTACCGCCAATTTATTATTATGAAGCTCCCCTAAAGCCTTCACAAGGTTTGCTTCAGAAAGTAATTTAGTGAAAGGACGAGATTTTTTTAATACACTTAATCCGCTCTCAATCAAACGAAAGAGCTCATCAGGATTGATACCTATCTCTCTCGTTCTAGATTGAGACGCATAACGAGTCAACGATTCGCATTCTACAGGTGTAAATGTACCACGCTGACGAATTCCAGCTATCAACTCACCTGGCGGGAGTGCTGCTGCTAATACTGCCCCAATGCTCATAATGACTCCAATTACTTATCAAATATCTCCCACGGTACCATCGTTATGACATTAATTTCAAATAACGTGACCAACCCACATTTTCTCCGAAGCGGCCCCTGCCCCCTTAAGATCCTACCAGATCTGTAATCCTTCAGAACGTTTTTCCCATATGCTAGCATAAAGCGCGACACTGTCATATAAATAGCTCTGCACTAGACCTTATGACGCACCCCTCCAACCTCTTTATTACAACCACCCCATATGGTATCTTTACAGCCGTCCAAAAGTTGTTTCCAAGGAGTTCTTACATGCCCGATCCAAAAGGTGCGCCTCGAGAAGCTAAAAATCCGCGTGGTAATGGCCTTGGCGATCTTAAATCGTTAATGGCTGCTCAAGGAATGGATTTTACACCCTCTCCTAGCGATACAGCAAAAGAGACGCTGGTTAGGCAATTTGATGATATATCCCTAGTAAAAGGCAGAAGCTGGTGGGAGATCTCAATAGCAGTTGAAAAAGCTAAGGAGTTGGCAAAAGAGGCCGGCGCCGCAGGGTGTGCGGAGCTCTTAGATAGTTACATATACAATCCAAAGAGCCCTCCAAACGATCTTTCTCTTCCACGATTAAGCGCAATAGCTTCTATCTTGATACCGCAGTGTGACGACTCAGGGATTAGGGATATTCTTACTAGAAGTGAAGCGTTGCTTTGTCGGGTCCATGCGGGGCAGCGTCAACCACTATATAGAGCGATCGCGGATTTTTATAGGTCACATAGTAGAGAGCCTATAGATTTGGCGACAATACGTGCCACACATTCTCTTGAGCCTATCTACTCCCTTCACTCCGTGGTCCTTGTAACAGCGCTAGTAGCTTCAGCTGAAGGAAACACTGCTCGTAACATAGCTTTTAACCTTATTGTAAGGGATGAGAGGCTTAGAAGAGAGTATCTATCCACATCTAAGCAACCTAAACCACTCTATGATTACCTTGAGCGAGCCGCAGAGACAACCTGTAATGAGCTAGCCTCTAATTTTGGATATGGAAGTGCTGCCTCTCCCGCAGAGAATGAGGCAACGAAACAGCTAGCTTTTAGATTGATAAGACGCGCATCCCCGCAACAGGTTCTCCAACTTACATTACGATTTGCAGAGCAGCTTGAGCCTGTAAAGAGTGGGAGAGAGATGTCCCTTCTTACTACTTATAGGGAGTTATCTAAAAAAAGTTCCTCCCCTGCTCTGACTCGTGCAACAGAGGAGGTTTCTCTATGTGTAGCTGTGCTGCGTGAGGGACTCAAAAGATGCAAAGCTGAGGATGCTCAAGAAGCTAGAATTCAAGATCTTCTAAAAAAAGTGGAAGCTGCAACACCAAGCCTTTCTCGCCGTGTAATGGATGATTTTAGAAACCGCTTCCATATACCATCCCGTGGTGAGGGTAGAAGTTTAGAGAGACGTGATATAGGCAGTGAAGCTCAAGCTTTCGCTAGGAGGTTATTTCAAGAGTTATCCCCTACTCCGCAGGATTTAGTGCAGATTATAGATGATGCTATAGTAGCGCAAAGTGCACCGGGATTAGGCGCGCCGCCAATGATAGAAGCTCTATCACCATTAATTGCCCTCTGTGTGGAGCGACTTGCCGGGACAACCGAGCTGCCTCAGTTAGCAGTTAGATTAGCAGCCAGTACTCCTAACTATCTGTCGAGGTATTCTGAAGCAGTGAGTCTACAATCAACTCGTCGCCAGCTAGGTGAAGGATTTGATTGGTCACAGTTCCCCGAAGATGACGCAGATGATGATGCGGAAGCAGAGATACGAGCTGACAGAAAACGTTGGCGTCGTGAGCACCGTGCGCTCACGACATCTCTTGGACTTACCCTTTTTGCCCTAGACCAGTGCTTAGATAGGTGCGCACTACCGGAGGCGCTTAAAACCGGACAAGAGAGACTTATTACCGGACTCGGAGCCTTAACTGATCTGCAGTTTGATACACTAAGAGACTCATTACTAGATCGGTTCTCCTCTGTAATTACACCAGAGGCCGCTCTACTCATGTATGTAAAAGATCAGGATCAACCGCCTGCTGTGCTAGCCAAAGTTGTGGCTGGAGTGCGAGCCTTTACGCTGCCTCCAATGACTGATGAAAGCAGCAGACATACCGCAGCATTTCGACTTGGATGGCTCTTAACCGTAGAGGATCAGGGTATTCAGGCACTCGCTTGGGATAAGCTAACCGAAATTTTTGCAGCTTGCCTAGCGGACGATGTGCTTCAGTTGGCCAGAGATTTTAATATTATAGAGAAGGATGGTTTCAAGGATATTGCAGGATGCCAAACTATCCCAAGTCGTTTTGTAGGTCAGCACGACCTTAGAACTCTTGCTCGTGCGGTTGTTTTTATAGATGGAGTGTTAGCACGAACTGACATTGGAGAGGCACTGACCCCACTAGTTGTGGAGAGCATTAGGTTAAATCTTAGAGAGCTTGGCAGCGAAAGCAGAGCCGAAAACCGATTCCCGGAATTATCAGCAGAGCTTAAATTATTGACAGACCGTATTCGCCGTATAAACGATACAGCGCTAGTACGACAAACGTTGGCAGGAATTGGTGCGAATCATTCGTTAACCAGTGCAGGTGGCAGAGGAGATCCTGCAGAGGAGCGCTGGAGAGATGAGGTTGTTATCTGGATGCTTAATCTCTTTGCACTCCTTCCTGAAACTGAACCTCTAATGATACATATACATGTAATCGATAAAACCGGAGTTACGCTCACACCGGAATCTCTTTTTAGAGGAGCAGGTTCAAGTGCTTCAGCTCCTGCTAAACGTGTTCTAGATAAGGTCAATCGTGAAAGACAGGTATATAAAGCTGCCTTTGATATCCTTTCAAAGTTAGCAAAAGATCATACTTTATATTATGCCGTACTTAAGCCTGACGATACTCAGAGCAGCTCCGAGAGGGAGGCACGTGAGATTAGATCTGAGATATTTAAACTTGGAATAGACGATATAGTTTACATCCTTAATGGTGCACTAGCTATTGCTCCTACCATATTAGATGAACGTGACCCGTACGCACATTCCTTAGCACACGATCTCAAGGTGCCGGATCTAATTTTACGGATTGCTTTTACTGGAGGAATTAATTCCGATGGGGACTTTGAACATCTAAGATTGCCGCCCCTCGCATTAAAGCGGCTTAGAGCTGTTATTGTGCCAGCTCTGCAGCATCCAATCCGTACAGAGCAAGATAGAGATCACCCCCGCCAGGCATTTTCTTTACGCCAGTTAGGAAGATTATCATTAAGAACAGATGGCACACAGAGCCAACCGATCTTAAGAGAGGATCTTGCCTTGTTTGAAAGGTTCGCTGCCTCCTCAGCCGAGGATATAAGAATAGCTGCTATCGAGGGCATCGGTGCAGCATTGTGCGGTCTACCGGAAGCAGAATGGCTGCCGACTATTGAGAGAAATTTGCGGCGCTCTGACATTCAACCCTCTACAACGTCCTTTGCTAGCGCAATTTTAAGTTTAGTTGCCAAGGCTAAAAAGCCTGAGACTAAGGAGGCATTAGTCATACTACTTACCGAACGATCTTCAGATCCTGAGATTGCTGGCAGACTAGTTTTGACCGATACGGTATCCGCTCTTTCCTCCTGCGATAAGCCTACTAGAGAGATGGTTGCACCGATATTATATAGAAAGCTTATAGCAGGAGAGGATCTAGAGAGCGAAGAGAGGACTGGAGCTATCGCATCTCTTGCCTGCTCCTTACCTTTAAAAGAATTTGTAGCAATCTGTGTAAGCACCTCAAGGGTTAGTGCAGATGCAATGGGGAGGGAGTTTCAGATCCCCGTAATGTTAATGCAAAGCATTACTAAAAATATGAGTCGTGAGCAGAGACAGGCATGTTGGGGTGCTTATGTAGATCTACTTGATCAAGCTTTAGCTAGCGAGACGTTTAATCTTGAATCCGGTAGAGTAGAGCCAGAGATACTGATCGAATTTTTTGCTACTGCCGTTCGGGATGTGGATGAAAGTGTCGCACGAGAGCTTGCACCACGTCTAACCAGATTACTTAATGGTGAGATACCTGGTGTCGACTCAAAGGAGAAATTAGAGGTGGATATTAGAAATATTATGAGTGCTTTATAGTAAGTCAATGATACCTCCCACCGTAATTACTCATTAAGTGGGGGCAATCTCCTAGTCCCAGTCTTTGTCTTTGTCCGGAATCCTGTCCCGTTGACTAGGGCTAGGGCAAAGAACTCAGACGAAGACAAGGACAAAGACGAGGACTGGGACAAAGAGAATACCCACACTTAATGAGCAAATACCTCCTACCCACCTAACCCCCTGATATCAAAGAATGAATCCATTTAGCACATTGCCGAACTAAACTATCTTTGATATAATGACGATATAGGCTTTAGGAGGATTTAGTTATTATAAATTTTACTACAGTTTCTCGTTCATTCTCTTACCAGTTCGAATCTGCCTTATTGTCTTTTAATCATATTAAATTGGAGGTTAAACAGAAGAACTTTGCATATGGGGTTTTGTAAAGATCTATTCTCTTCACGTTCATATCATCATCAGCACGGCTACAGTCCGACATTAAAAACATGTAGCAGCCATGTACTAAATTTTCAATTTACTCGCAGTATTTTTACTTTAACAGTATCGGAGGTGTTACTTTAACTATGAAAAATAATCTAGCTACTCAGTTAGAGCAATCAATTGATGCGTTGGAACTAACAAAACGGATAGTTCAGGCATGTGAAGATGCGAAAGGGTTAGATATTAATGTAGTTGAAGTGTCAAAGATCTTTGGATTGGCAGATTATTTTGTCTTTGTTACAGGACGCTCAGATAGGCAGGTACAAGGGATCTGCAACCGAGTTCTAGAGCAGGTCACCGCAGAGCTTCCAGGCTCTGTAGAAGGGTACGAAAAGGGGCACTGGGTACTGATGGATTTTAGCGACGTAGTTGTACACATCTTCTATGAACCGATGCGGGAACATTACGGCTTAGATAGCCTCTGGTCTAAGGGTACAAAGGTTGAGCTATAAGGCTATATCAACAAGAGTATCGAAGCCGCACTAATTAAAGCCACGACTATCGCTCCACCTAACCCAACTAATAGTGGTGTCATACCAACATGCTTGAAAGAGCTAATCGATGTATTAAGCCCTATGCCAGCCATTGCTAGAAGAATTAAAAATTTCCCTGCCTGACTAAAGTGCTCTATCCATACAGGCGTAATAACACCGCCTGTGCCCAGGAATGCCATAAAAAAATAACCGAAAAGAAACCAGGGGAAAGCTCTTAGAAAGTCAATCTTCGTTCGCTCCGTGCTGCTTTCGCGACGCATGAACCAGAGGCCGATTAAAATAGCAAGCGGCGCCATAAAACAGTTTCGAACGAGCTTTACAGTTGTAGCGATCCGACCGGCCTCGTCCGAGAACATAAACCCTGCGCCTACTACCTGTGGAGTCGAATGAATAGCAGTACCGGCAAAGACACCGAACTGAAGATCAGAAGCCTCAACCATCCGTCCCAAGAGCGGATAGAGTAGTATTGCAAGCAGACCGAATAGCGCAACAGTAGCAACCGCATAACTTGTCTCCTCCTGCTTTGACTTGATGAGCGGTGCTACGATAGCTATAGCCGAAGTTCCACAAATAGTTGTTCCAGCTGCTAATAGTATAGAGAGCCGTAAGTTAAGCTTCATTAAACTGCCAAGTCCCAATATAACCAACATACCAATGGTCATAGTGATAAGTATCACAGCGAAGATCTCAGCTCCGACCGAAGCAACTGTGGAAAAATTAAGGGCTGCGCCCATGAGAATTATCCCCCAGATAAGGAGATTCTCGGATGCTTTTACACCAGGCCGCAGAAGATCTGCGACACCAAAGCGGGTACTAATTAACAATCCGAAGATAATTGCTAATACCGAGGCCTCAAGCGGATGCTTGCCGCCCACGATCACCATTTCTGAGATAGCCGTGGCGCCTAGCCCTATAAATGCGAGGAAGAACCAGCCTGGAATTCTATGAAAAAAGTTAGCTGTCATATGAAGTTGTAAGATGCAAGTTGAAAATACTAAAACTTATCTATAAGATATTATAATATGATATCCCGTCTTAACAGATTACTCATCGCAATTATACTGGTAGGTTTTGCATGTTACGCTTTCTACCTTAATCCTAAATCTATTGAGGTAAATCTTGGCCCTGATACTAAATTTTCTGCGCCATTGGCTATTATATTAATGACAGTGTTTGCATTCGGCGTGCTGTGCACCACCGTTATCGCGGTGTTTTTTGGGGTAAAGGCCTATTTTAGAGAGAAGGGTTTTCTTAATCGGGAACGTGCACGTGAGCAGTTTTATAAGGGCCTAGTTGAGGCGCGCGGCTATTTGGCTGCTGAGGAATATGGCAAGGCTCAGACTGAATGGCAAAAGATAGTAAATAAAGATCCTACTAACATAATTGCTCGTATTGAACTCTCAAAAGCACTAGAAAAATCAGAAGATCTGCGTGAAGCCTTAAAGGTAGTAGATGCAGCGCGTGCTGCGGAGCCCGGAAATGTCGAGGTCCTCTTTCGTGCCGCCGAGCTTAATCTTGCATTAAACAACAGAACTGCAGCGATCGATAATCTTGCCTTATTACTATATAGCCATCCTTCCGCTCGCGCGGCACGTATGGCGCGGACAATATCAGAGGAGTTAAACCGGATTGAAGATGCGCTTGAGTATCAGGATAAACTTACACAATTAAGTTCGGAAGATGAGGCCTCAGAGCAAGTCATTAAAAGATTACAGTTTAAGCGCATTATGCGGGATACTGCAGATGACAGGAGCAAGCGCCTAGGAGAACTTAGGTCGTTTGTTAAATGCGCTGAGCTACCTGAGGCATTCCATGAGCTTTCTGAACTAGAAGCTCAAGCAGGAAATATCGAAGACTCGGCAAAGTTACTGTTTAAAGCTGGCAGGCTCAGTGGTAATAGTAGCTTTACCCATAAAGCAGCTAATCTGTGGCTTAAAAATGGCCACCCTGATAGGGCCGTAGCTACAGCTAAAGCTGCTATAGCAGAAGCGAAAGGAGAGCCTAAGCTTTTAGCAGCCCTTGATCTGATCCGGCTCTATCTTACTCTTAACATGGCAGAGGATGCGAAACAGGAGCTTGCAAGATTCGATCTTCTCCTTTCAAAGGAAGGTATTAAACCAGGCAAGGATGTTAGTCGGGAACTTTTAATGCTGCGAGCTTACTGTTTTCTTTTATTAAACGATTCAGCTGAGGCTTTACGAGCCTTACGCAAACTATCCGAGTCAGATTTTAAAATGTCAGAGGATCTGCCGTTTAGAGTGGCAAATGATACGGAGGCACCGGCGGCTAGACTCTCGACACCGTAACTTATGTCAAAGAGAATAGCCCTACTCTGTATTTTAGATGGCCTTGGACTTAATCCTAATCCTATAGGTAATGCCGTTACGATTGCTCGTAAGCCTACTCTAGATAAGCTGTTTGAGAGCTGCCCTCATAGCACACTAGTAACCTTTGGTGAACGTGTCGGGTTGCCGGAGGGACAGATGGGGAACTCAGAGGTTGGGCACCTTAACATCGGAGCAGGCCGAGTCGTTGAGCAGTGGCTATATAGGATAGGCAAAGCATTAAAAAATAATTACTTGGCAGAGTCTACAGCTTATAGAGGTTTTTTATCCTCAACCAAAAAGTCAAAACGAATCCATTTAATCGGACTATTTAGTGATGGAGGTGTTCACTCTCACAGAGAACACCTACTCTTAACGATAGAAAGCTTATTACGTGACAGTAATGCTGAGCTTGCAATACATCTGCTCTTGGATGGACGGGACACGGATCCGCGTATCGGATTAGAGAATGTACGTGAGTTTGAATCTTGGGCTCAAAATAAGCCAAGACTAAAAATCGCTTCGATTGCGGGGAGATTCTACGGCATGGATCGAGACAACCGTTGGGAGCGCACTGTTAAAGCAGTGGCGGCGCTTGCAGGGAACGGCGCAAAAGCGGCATCCGCCTCAGCCTGGATTGAGGATTCATATAGTCGCAATATATCTGATGAATTTGTAGAGCCTATGGTTATAGAGCCGCTTGGCATTAAGGCTGATGACGGAGTTCTCTTTTATAATTTTCGTGCCGATCGGATGCGCCAAATTGTTAAAGCCTTGACTCAACCAAATTTTACCGATTTCAAGCGCGACTATACTCCATTTGCTGCTGAGCGCGTGCTGTGCTTCACTGACTATGATCGTACTTTCGGATTACCCTATCTTTTTGAACAGATAAATATTGAAAACCACTTAGGGGAAGTTCTTTCCCTTAATGGACTTAGGCAGCTAAGAGTAGCCGAAACAGAGAAATATCCGCATGTCACATATTTTTTTAATGGTGGAGTAGAAAAGCCATATAACGGTGAAGACCGCAAGCTTATCCCCTCACCGCGTGATGTCAAAACATATGATTTAAAACCTGAGATGAGCGCTGCGGGTGTATGTAAAACCGTGATCGATGGTATAAACGCCGAGCGTTACGACCTTATTGTCGTGAACTTTGCTAACCCTGACATGGTTGGACATACAGGAGTCTTAGAAGCGGCGGTAAAGGCAGTTGAGACAGTAGACCGCTGCTTAGGTGAAATCTTAGATACTCTAAAATCAAAGGACGGTCAGGCCATCATCATCGCAGATCACGGAAATTGCGAGCAGATGATCGACTACGAAACCGGTGCTCCGCATACGGCACATACGATGTTCCCGGTACCAGTCATACTCTTTAACTCAACAGCCAAAGGAGTCATATCTGGTGGAGCACTTTCTGATATCGCGCCAACTATACTAAAAATGATTGGCCTGCAGCAGCCATCTGAGATGACAGGACGTTCATTAATTTAAGTAGGATAAATTATCTCCCAACTGGGACCGCGGGACGCGCCTGGGCAGTGCACTGCTGCCAGGCAGCGTAAGATAGTTGCTTGCGAAGCAAGCTTCTACAAGTCCACGCGAAGCGTGGTCCAGCCCGCTACGTCTAACTTGCAACGGCGATCAAGCGGGCTAGAAGCCCGCGGTCCCAGTGGATCTAAAATCTAATATTACTGCCTACTATGTGACATAAATCCGGCAACAGCCGGATTTAGCAATAACTATATAAGGCTAAAATAGGATAAATACAATATAATTGCTATTTTTCTATTGTTTATTCTGCTAGATAGGCTGTTTATTCACTTTTACATGTATAAATGAAGATTTTTTTGTATATAACTGCTGTTTTCTGTTGTTTATTTAATTAAATAAGCTATAACCTCACATTTATATATTTAAATGAGGTTTTTCTGAATTAAGAATGGTTTGCTAATTATCTAGCTGACATAATTTTTATTGCAGTCTAATATATTTATGTTTAATCAAGCTTATTTAGCTGGCCCTGGACCTGACGAACGAGGTGGTAATAAACTAGATTTTAATTTGCTAAGTAAGCTAGCGAGGACTGCATGTGCCATTCCATATGTGATTGGAAATGAAGAGCGACATCAACTACATCGAGAATTATCTCAACTATTGATTGATAGAGAGCTGGGAGCTACGCTTATCGAACAAATAGATCGCCTTCCTCTTGCCAGACAGCGCACAGCACTTCTCGATCTTGTCCTGGTGGCACGCGCACTTACCGTCAATGGCATTGCACCCGCAAACAATATTGCAGCAGCGATTGAGCTGCTTTCAACGAAACTCGGAATGCTGCCTACCCTAACCTATGAATTAATTATTTTATCTAATCCAGCAGAGCAAACTCGCACCTTTACCGCTGGCGTGACAGGAGTGTCAGAACGGAGATTTTATCTTGGGCATCAAAAAATAGAGGGTCTCTTTCTTGGAGCTGTAAGGGAAACTGTGGCTGCTATAAGCGCGCTTTCAAGAGGACAAATGAAAGACGCAGCGAGCTACCTACAAAGCGTTAGTGACCTATTGACTCGATCAACTCAGGTTCTGGCACAGGATTTTTTGCCTATTGACCCCCAAGATTTTGCCAAATTTAGAAGATACTTAGATCCGAGCGGAGGCTATCAGGGTCCAAGTGGACTTCATTCGGCAGTAGTGCACGCTTTAAGATTTTTAGTATTTGGGGAGGCCCTTACTACACGAATTGAATTAGTGGAGCGTCATCGCAGCTACTTTCCCCGACAACATGATGGAATTTTGGATAGCTCAATAGCGCTGGCAAGACAAAAGCGTTCCATCGTCGACATGACCCGCCTTCTACCACCAGGCTCAAACCTGATTAAAGTAGTCGCTCATCTTTGTGACCTAATAATTAAGCATACCGAGGTTCATTTTCATGTAGTACGAAGAATGATCTCAGATTTATCAAGTCTTGGCACTGCTGAACAGCAGATCGGAGTGTTCCTGGGATCTGCACTTAGCGCTATGAAAAAGAGTGCGGAGAGTCTCGGCACTCATAATAGCGGCGTTTTAGATCTTTTACAAATGCCTCCTGATCGAGTTAGGCAGTACCGAAGTGCGTACTATCAAAGGACCGCAGAACTTGAAAGCCGCGCCAAGGACGGAATGGATCTTGGAAGAAGATACGAGAACGAAGCGAAATTTGCACTAAGTCGTTGCAACCTTACTATTGATCCCACAGATAAAGTCCTAGATTTGGCCTGTGGCACTGGCGGACACGCCCAACTATTTAGACAGTTAACTGGAGCTTCTGTTGAGGCTCGTGATATCTCAGCATACGCTATTGAACAGGCTATCGTTAATGATCAGATCTTGCGTAGCAAGTACAAAGGAAAAGCAACAATCAATTTTGCAGTTGGAAATATGGGGGATATTAAAATGTCCCTGAATCCAAATGACACCTTTGCTTTAATCACTATATTAGGTTCCTCCTTCATGTACCTTGAAAGCAAGAAAGCGCATCAACAGGCATTGGCTGACTACTTCAGCATATTGCGAAATGGAGGTCGATTGGTGATTCAGTGGCGCGACACCTTGACAAACCGAGATATGACAGTAGAGACAAGAGCAAGTCAAGAGCTTGGTGTTAAGACATATTTTACAGATGACAGAGGTGAGGTTTACGAAGACTGTGACCTTGGAGATGGTTGCTTTAGATACAATGCGGAAGTTAGCAACAAAGATGGTTTAATCCACAGACCAGCTGAGAATGGCTCACTGGAAGGGTGGTATGATAGCGATGGTGTTCTTCATTATGCCTTTGGTCGTGTATATTTTGACAAATCAGGCAACAAGCAAGATCTCGGCACTACGGAAATTATTAACTATATGACAACCTCGGCTGCTCCAATACTTACTGAAATGCTTAAAAGCGCCGGTTTTAAAAATATTCGATTAGAGCAAGCTGAACTCTCTCCTGGTGGTGCAAGAGTACTCGTAGCGTTAATTGCGGAGAAGGAAGTTTAGGACATGATGATCATGAACTCATTTAATTTTGGAAGTACCAGTATATGAACGGACCTGATTATTGCTCTCGTCACAGACCTTTACCCACAACAAATCTGTCTCCGGATTATGAAATTCCGCGCATAATACTTGGGTGTTGGCAATTGGCGCAAGGACATGGGCAAGGATGTCTCACGAAGGGGTATGAGCATCTGCGAAAAGCAGTGGAACTTGGTTTTAACACGTTTGATTGTGCTGACATATATAGTGGGGTTGAAGAGCTCCTTGGTCAATTCATCTCTAATCTGCGCAGAAGTAATCACGTTCAGGCTGAGCAGATTAAGGTTCATACAAAGTTTGTACCTGATTTAAGTTTACTACCTCATATTAAAAAGGTTGATGTCGAAGAAGCTATAGATCGCTCACTAAGTCGCCTCGATGTTGAACGAATTGATTTAGTACAGTTTCACTGGTGGGATCTTAGCATACCAGGCTTCATAGAATGTGCACGGTTTTTAAATGACTTACGTATTGCGGGCAAGATTCGCTTAATTGGAGTAACAAACTTTGGAGAGAAAGAGGTTCGGCAGTTAATCGCTGCTGGCATTCCAATAGTATCAGATCAGGTTCAATACTCTGTCTTAGATAGTAGGCCCGCTCGAACCTTGGCCCCTTTTTGTGAGGCGCATGGAACAAAACTCCTCTGTTATGGTGCTGCTGCTGGAGGTTTTCTATCAGATCGGTATCTCCATCAAGCAGAGCCTATGGCCCCTTTTGAGAATAGATCATTGACCAAATATAGCCTAATCATTAACGAGGCTGGGGGTTGGACTAGATTTCAGAAACTGCTCGGAGTATTGCACGAAGTGGCCCGTTCACATAACTGTGACATAACTACAGTTGGTATCTGTTATATGCTTACTAAACCAGCTGTAGGCGCCATAATAGCAGGGACACGATCTGGTGACCATCTAGGTGCGTATCTTAAAGCTCTCGAAATAAAACTAACTCCTGAAGATATAAATAGAATAAGTGACTCTCTCAGTACTCTGACACCAATTCCGGGAGATGTCTATGAATTGGAGCGGGATCGAAGTGGGCCACACGGTCGTATTATGCGGTACGAGCTTAATCGTATAAAAGGGCCTCCCGCAGTCGCCAGGGATAGGGATTTCGCAATTACTGAGGAAGACTCTACACGGCTCCCTGCAGTGATTATTCCTGATGTAGCAGCCGAACTTCCAGATGAAAAATGGGTACATGGTTACGGCAATTCGTTTCTTCCAACAACATACAATAACTCTCTTTTCGTTTCAGGTATTCCAGTTCATGAGGAGCTTAAGGAGTATATGCGCGAGATTGGATTACTAGATGGCTCGGTAGAGTTTATGACAGTAGATGGTGAAAAAGATTTGCATGCACGATTGTTATCTCAGCCTTTAGCACTAGATAGGATCAGAAATCACGGTTCTAAACTTATTTTACCGTATAAATACACTCACAACACAGAAGTAGTTGCTGAACGAACAGGGAAGCAATCTCTCGGTGATCCTGTGAAAGTCGACCAGTTGGGCAACAAAGCGTTCCTATATTCAATATTTTCTCCGGAAATACTACCAAAGCTTTACCATTTATCTGCAGATGGCACCTCTCTTCTTGACTGTGATGAAAATCGGTTAGCGAATGACATCCCTGTTATTGTAAAGCCCATTAGAAGTGCAAGCTGCGTTGGGATTGTAAAATGTAGCGCTAAAGAGGCAACCCTAAGGTTAAGATGTGATCCTGCTCTAGCAGAAAGAGTGTTAATTCAGGAATATATACAATATGAGGATGCCTTTTGCTCACTATATATATGCGATCCGAAATCAGGACCACAAGAAATAAATTTTTTTAGGCAGGTAATAAGAGAAAATCAGACCTCCTTCTCCTATGTAGCCAACGAGCGTACACCCGAAATCCGTTCAAAAACTGAGAAACACCGTGCCCGCATACAATATGAACTTACCAGACACAAACAGTATGTAGAGGGCGTTCCAGTATTTGGTGTGGATTATCTATTGGATAGAGATGGCCGCCTTTTCGTGATGGAGATCAACGCACGAGCGACAAGTAGTCATATCACCTCTGTCTCGATCGATAAGCTTGGGTTACTTCCTTCACTTACCAAGGGCCTTCATCTTAGAAGTACCGGAGTAGCTAATCCAAATGGAACATTGGCAGAGATGATCTATTCACTACGTGAACATGATCTTTTATTTAGGCCTGATTCTGACTATGGCGCTATTCCAATCAACTTATTTGAGGAGAATGGAGTTAGGAGGCTTTCCCTAATCTTGCTTGCTCCCAATATGTTTCAGTATCAAGCTCTGATTAAAAAAGTAGGTGATCTACTAGTAGCACCCTGATATGGTTATTTACTAGCAGTCGTTATCTTTTTTTACCTTATCCGCTATATTACTAGCATCAACCAGATGGCCCTCTATCTCCACACACTGGCCCGCAGCAAAATCACCAACAGTCAAGGTATCATTCTTTTTTGATAGAAAAGCGGTACTTTCATTAATGACGAAGGTTGTAGATCCTACGACTACTTCTGACTCAGAGATTGAAACGATCGGACCTTTTGACTCAAGTTCGTTAGAATCATCATTGCCGTCATCATCGGAATCAGTATCATCTGGTTTTGTCCCATTATCGACTTCTTCACCATCATCCATGCCATCACCATCAGAGTCAGGGTTGCATATGTTTGAGTCTATAGGGTCAGGAAGTCCATCACTATCGGAATCTGTTGATGAGGCCGCCCGCACCTTTAACTTAAAGAGATCGCTTGCCGAGAGTCTTCCTAGCAAAGCATCAAGCTTACGTTGAGCTTTAATGATCTGCTTCTGATAAGCCTTTGCTTTGCCTAAATTAGCCGGCCCTGCCCAGGCATCCTGCATATATGCGCCAAACGCAGCAATACACACGACTATTCTAACAAGATTATTAATTGTTTTCATATATTTTCCTCACTTAAAGTAGGCTACCCTACTATACCCGCATAGAACATGCTTCGGCTGGCCTTACAGCTGAAAATTCCCAAGTTACTAACATTATAACTCCAAATCAGGAAAAGTTAAAGAATTATTTTTAACTCTGCCCTGCAAGGCAGCAACTTTTCAGCCAACTCCTCGAACACACATATATGTCAATGTTTAATAGACTACTCAATTTCTTTCTGCCTAATCAATGCCTTGTTTGTCAGAAGGTCATGCGCGGAGGTGTAATATGCTACCATTGCTGGCCAGAACATAATCTAGGTCTCTCGCTCCGCTGTAGAGGGTGTTTCTCAACAGCTATAACTCTTGATAGCAGCTCTACCTGCTATGGCTGCCGCAGCTTTCCTCCGTTATTTAATGAACTACGATTCTTATGGAGCTATGAAGCTGAAGTGCGGCCCATCATTACAGTTATGAAGTACCGTCCCAGTGAAAAGATCGCACATCTGCTTGGTGCATATCTCGCGAGCAAAATTGATTCCCTCTTTAGGTTTATAGATTGGGATATAATCATTCCTATGGCAGCAACAAAGCAAAGTCTGCATGAAAGAGGGTTTAATCAGTGCCAATACCTGGCTCAAGCTGTGGCAAGGAAAATTGGAGCTCCGCTTAGTTATGCTCTCATTAATAGAGGTACAACTCACCCGCAGGCCTCACTGCGTAACGTGGCAAGGATAGGAAACGTAAGCTCCGCATTTCACGCTGCCGCAGAGGTAAGCGGCAAACGGGTCTTACTTGTGGAGGATGTAATCACCACCGGCGCAACAAGCACAGCTGCAACGCTTGCTTTACTAAAAAGTGGAGCAGCTTCCGTTGATCTACTTGCCATAGCACGTGCAAATGTATGGTTAGAGATGCGCTCTGAGATATACTCTAGGATTAGGGCTAGTACGGTGTAACCTAAGTTATTTTTACTGGGACTGCGGGCATCTTGCCCGCGACTAGTTAAATGCTTCTGCGTTGCGGGCTGGACCACGCTTCGCGTGGACTTGTAGAAGCTTGCTTCGCAAGCAACTATCTTACGCTGCCTGGCAGCAGTGCACTGCCCAGGCGCGTCCCGCGGTCCCAGTGAGAAACAACTGATATTCCAGTGTACTATACTTTGACAACCAGAGAGCTTCTATCTATGCTCCGCAGATGGATAATCTTGGGAAAAAATTCGAGAACCTCGCTGCTATAATAAAAAAGCTCCGCGACCCTAAAGATGGCTGCCCCTGGGATAAGGAGCAGACGCACACAACCTTAAAGCCGCATCTGATTGAGGAAAGCTATGAAGTCATAGATGCAATTGATTCCGACCTGGATAAGCTCCCTGACGAACTCGGGGATCTACTTCTTCAGATTATGCTGCATAGCCAAATAGCGGACGATGAAGGGCGATTCTCTGTTGAAAAAGTGATTGATCTTCTTAGCACAAAACTTATCGAACGACATCCGCATGTATTTGGTGATGCCTCCGCAAAAACTGCAAAGCAGGTAAAGGAGAACTGGGAGAAGATAAAACAGAGCAAACTTGATCCGAAAAAGGGAATTCTAGATAGTCTTCCGCTTGGACTTCCAGCCTTACAGAAGGCAGAGCGAATCGGAGAAAAGGTAGCCACTGTCGGCTTTGACTGGCCAAGTAAGGATGGCGTCATAAACAAAATTAAGGAGGAGATTGAGGAGTTAGTGCAGGCCGCGCAATCCGGGGATCAGTCTGCTATTAATGAGGAATTTGGCGATCTTCTCTTCTGTTTAGCGCAGCTCTCTAGAAAACTTGGTATTCGGGCAGAGGAGTGCCTTAGTAGTGCGAATAGGAAATTTATCGGACGGTTTAAGAAGATGGAGGAATCTGCTAAGAAGCCATTAAAGGAGCACACCTTGGAAGAATTGGAGAGTCTTTGGAATGAGGCAAAGAGGCAGATTCAGTCTCACATATAACAGCTTTCAGTAAACGAACTGCTGTATGGATCCTAGATTTTACAGTGCCAACTGGTATACCTAGCCTCCTGCCAACATCTGCATACGGCAGATGTTGAATGATTCCTAATTCAACTACAACTCGGTATATATCAGGAAGTCTTCCCATAGCGGTTCTTACACGTAGAAGTTGATCATTGAAATTAGCAACTTCGTCTGGTGGTGGCAGCCTAGCTCCTCCCAAAATGTTTACAGCCTCCTCCATTTCCTCATCTCCATTTTCGCAATAATGAGAAACTGTGGGTACTCTACATTCTATACGCCTTCTTTGATCGATCACTATATTACGAGCAACCTTTAAAATATATGAATCAAGCGCCCCTTGTGCCCTATATGATTCAGTTAAGCCCAGCAGTCGTATAAATACCTCCTGTGTAAGCTCCTCGGCAACCTCTGGGCTAAAGCCTGCCTGTCTACGAAAATATGCGCGTAATCTTACACCCCATACTTTTTCTAATTCAGCAAATGCGCTACGGTCACCACTTATATGCGATTGAAGCAGATCACTTTTATGATCAGTATGTGCAGATGCGCTCGTCAACATAAGAAGCTTAATTTTACCACAGTACAAAACTTAAAAAAGAGCGCTATAACGCCCTATATTAATACTGAAATTTTACGAATAGTGGATAATGGTCGGAGCCTATTTCAGGCAGCACCCTGTAGGTTTCCACTCCCAGGTTATTGTTATATAGGAAATGATCTATTTTTAACCTGAAAAAAGGATTTTTTGCGTTCCATGTCGAACTATACCCAAATCCCCAAGCTGCATCTTTAAAATCATTCCATTCAAAAAATGCTCTATATGAATCTGAAAATGGGGTGGCATTAAGATCCCCAACCAAGATCTGCGGCATCTCCTGGTGTCTTAACACTGTTGACAACCGACGTAGCAGAAGCTTGTTTCTATAAAAAGCCCCATAATATAATGGTGGACTTGCATGTACAACCGATAAGGAGATCGCCTTCTCTGGGAATCTTATAACTGTCGAGATTAGTGGCTGCATCTTTTCACCACTCTCACCGACCGTAAGGAGCGGCGACCCTTCGAAAGGATACTGTGAATAGAGTCCGATACCGTAATTGTCCTCTCTCTTAATCTCGATATGGTAAGGATATGTTTGTGCAAGATTTAATGCATCTGCCCACTCCGCAGTAAGTTCGTTCAATGCTACAATTTCAGGTGTATGGCTAACTATCAATGTCTTTAATTTACCGTATTCCTTATTTTGACCCTCCACATTTGCATACAGCACAGTAAAACTCTTTC
The DNA here is from genome assembly GCA_964556665.1 of uncultured Bdellovibrionales bacterium. Lineage (GTDB taxonomy): Bacteria > Bdellovibrionota_C > UBA2361 > UBA2361 > CAZKXU01 > CAZKXU01. The sequence goes on from CAZKXU010000025.1 coordinate 29,118, forward strand.
CTGTAGTAGCAGGCTTTGGCTGCTCTAAATAAAATGGTGCAAGGATTCTAAGGTAACTCGCGGAGAAAGCGAGTGTGCCTATAACCAATATGCGAAAAGCAATTTTATGCAGCAGCTTTCGATAAAAAGCTAGCCATACCAGGGAAACAATATGTAGAATTAAAAAGTAGGTAAAAAAATTGAGGCTAAGCTCAATAAACCACGGTCTGAAAGTCGGGAGATGATTTAGCGCCGATCCTATCAAACTTAAGGCGATGAGGCGCTGTATAACAACTAACACTCTCTCTACGCCCAGTCTAAAACACCTTTACGCCAGACATATATCAGTCCAACTAGAAGAACCACCATGAATGAAACCATCTCGAAGAATCCTAGCCAGCTTATCTCTTTTAATACCACCGCCCAGGGATACATGAAGATAACCTCTACATCAAATAATATAAAAAGCATCGCTACTAGGTAAAATTTGACGTTAAAGCGCATCTCACGTACTGAACCTACAGATACTGAACCGCATTCAAATGGAAGCTGCTTGGTTGCGGTGCGGTTTCTAGGGCCAAGCTTCACAGAGAGGACGAGCATGGTGATTAGAAATCCCGCTATCACAAATCCTAGGGCTAGAATTCCGAGGTATGGGTTAAGCATATGGTTTTATCCTCTTAAAAAATTAATTCTGGGACCGCGGGCTTCCAGCCCGCTTGTTGTTACTGCAAGTTCGATCAAGCGGGCTGGAAGCCCGCGGTCCCAGGGAAGGCATCTTAATAATTATTATACTCCCTCTGTGGCTCCCTCAGTCGCCACCACCACCGGCTCCTTAAAGTCGCACTCCTCTTTCGGACATTTGATCTCATGTATAGTCTTAGTCTTACGTTCTACAACATAAGGATTATCGCATTTAGGGCACTTGCGCGCTACTGGTTTATAATTGCTTATAAACTTACAACCTGTCTCTTCCTTACTATACTCTGTACAGCCATAAAACAATTTACCCCAACGGCTCTTACGTTCAATAATATCTCCCTTACCGCATGAAGGACATTTCATGCCGATTTCTACCCGTTGTTTAATCGATTCTATATATTTACACTCCGGATATCCTGAACATCCTCTAAACGGCCCAAACCTGCCGGTCCTAATAATCGTAGGCTTGCTGCATTTTGGACATGGCACATCGGTGACCTGCGGCTCCGGAACCTCTACAATAGTTATCTTGCCTGCTTCGTCCTTCTCAAAATTACTGGTGAACTTACACTCAGGGTAGCTCTTACAAGCTAGGAACTCGCCGTTTCTACCCCAACGAATAATTAGATCATTAGCGCTGCATTTAGGACATTTAATTCCTGTTTCAATGCCCTGCGCCTTAACATCGCGCATCTCCACTGCAGCCTTCTCAAGATTTTTCGCGAAGTCTACGTAAAAATCCTTAATCATCTTAACCCAGTTGGTCTTGGCCTCACTCACCTCATCAAGCTTAGTTTCCATCTGCGCAGTAAATCCAACATCAAATTCTTGCGGGAAGGATCCGATCAATAGATCGCATACCAAAACACCTAACTCAGTTGGAAAAAGTTTTCTATTTGGATCAAGATCAACATACTCCCTATTAAGAATAGTTGACATAATTGATGCATACGTTGATGGTCGTCCTATCCCATCCTCCTCCAACTCCTTAATTAAAGTAGCCTGTGAAAATCTTGGCGGCGGCTGAGTGAAGTGCTGATTCGGAGTAATTTTCTTCAAGGCGAGCTTCTCCCCTTCCTTTAGCTCCGGCAAGCTAAGATCTCCTCCCTCCTCCGAGCCCTCTTCGTTCTCCTGCTCATTTTTATCAGGTTTCTCATCAGCCTCGCGGCTTTCTACATACACGGTGATAAACCCATCAAACTTCATTATCTGCCCGGTAGCTCTAAAAACTCCTTCACCCGCGGTAATATCAACCGTTGTCTGATCAAAGACTGCCTGCTCCATCTGACTTGCTACAAACCGTTTCCAGATTAGATCATATAATTTAAACTGCTCAGGTTTAAGAAATGGCTTTAACTGCTCCGGTTCACGCATAACTGAGGTCGGTCGAATCGCCTCATGCGCTTCCTGCGCATCCTTTTTACTCTTAAAAACATTTGGCTTCTCGGGAAGATACTTATTGCCATAGCGCGTCTCTATGTAACCGCGCAGCTCCTCCAGCGCAATCGGCGAGATACGATTAGAATCCGTTCTCATATAGGTAATTAAACCGACCGGCCCCTCTGTGCCACCGATTTCGATACCTTCATAAAGCTGCTGAGCGATCATCATCGTACGGCGCGGCTCATAGCCAAGCTTGCGTGAAGCTTCCTGCTGCAGCTTAGAGGTTATGAATGGAGGTGTTGGCTTTCGACGGCGCTCCTTCTTTGTAATCGAGCTTACCTTGAACTCCTGATTCTTAACTGCGTCAACAACACCTTTGGCCTGTGCTTCGTTCGTGATTGGCTTCTGATCTTTACCTACCTTCTCCCCCTTGTAGGAGTATAAATAGGCTGAAAATTTAGGCGGTAATGCAGCTTGTAAATCTGCGATAATTGACCAGTACTCCTGGGCAACAAATGCCTTTATCTCGCGCTCCCGCTCACAGATAATACGCAACGCCACCGTCTGCACCCTGCCGGCTGACAAGCCGCGCCTAACTTTATTCCAGAGAATAGGGCTAACTTTATAACCTACTAACCGATCTAAGATTCTACGCGCCTGCTGCGACTCGAACATGTGCTTATTAAGATCACGTGGCTTTTTGATAGCCTCCAGTACGGCAGGTTTAGTGATCTCTTCAAATAGTACGCGCTTAATTGGAACCTTAATTTTCCCGCTGCCCGTAGTAAGGATCTCATAAAGATGCCAAGCGATCGCCTCCCCTTCCCGATCAGGGTCTGGAGCAAGCAGAATTGTATCTTTATCCTCTGCAGCCTCCTTAAGCTCTGAGATAACTTTTGTTTTTCCGGTAATAATAGCGTACTGCGGTTCAAAATCATTCTCGACATCAACTCCTAGTTTTGATTTAGGCAGATCTCGAATATGTCCTATGGAGGCTTTGACCTGATAGCTTTTACCTAAATATTTCTCCAAAGTTTTTGCCTTGGAGGGGGATTCAACGATTACTAGGTGTTTGGCCATCTGAATAAATTTGAATTAGTATAGTTATCAAATATTAAATCAACAAACTTAGTGGTCCCCACGCGAGCGAAGCGAGCGACTCGATTTTCTTTTGGTTACTTTTCTTTTTTCCAAAAGAAAAGTAACCGCGCCCGGGAAGACTCGAACTTCCGACCCCCTGCTTAGAAGGCAGGTGCTCTATCCGGCTGAGCTACGGGCGCATATAAATGAGCTTAGGCTGCGCATCACCCCGGGTTTTGCCAAAATGGCAAAGCTTTATTAATGATACATAACAACCCAATATACCCATAACAATAGTGATTAAATTAGTCCAGGTGGGCAAGGTAGCCCTAACAGCACTTAAGGAACAAGTCTAACTAATTGAAATTACTTAGATATGTACACTTGTCACTAGGCAGTGCAAGTTATTTTAAAGTAGCATACGGCATTTTGCAGAGTATAACAACAGATGCTACATTAAAGGCTTTTATCTGTGGCAGAGGCAGCTAAATCACGTAAGGTCTTTGACGGCAAGTATGAGATCCTTGAGATCATAGGCCGTGGCGCTGGTAGCGTTGTCTACCAGGCTCGCTATATTGATAATCATGAGAGCCATGTTGCGCTAAAAGTATTACTAAGCAAAAAAAATAAGGATACCCTACCACTCGCTGAGAAACTTAGACGCGAAGCGCTTGCCATACTTTCATCACGTCACCGCTTTGTTATCCGCCTAGATGATTTCCACACCTTAGGCGAGGTCTCTTATCTGGCGATGGAGTATGCGAAATTAGGCGACCTAAGAAAATATGTTAAATCACACGGCAAACTTGATCCAGTAAAGGCAGAACTATTTTTAAAACAGATCGCTGAAGCTCTCTCATCTCTTCACTCTGCCGGAATAATTCATCGTGATATTAAGCCTGACAATCTTCTAGTTACAAAAGAGGATGAGATTAAGTTAGGGGACTTCGGTGTTACTATTCTACCGGGAGATGAGCCGTCGCTTGAAGAGCTGCGCAGCGGTGTTGGAACGATGGATTATATGGCTCCGGAGGTTTTAGAGGGGATTGCATATACACATCTCTCTGACATCTACGGTTTAGGCGTAACTTTTTATGAAATGCTAAGCGGCAAGCATCCATTTGCTGATGCTCCAATCGTCGAACAGTTGGATGTGCGGCAGGACAGTAAATTGATTCCATTATCATCCGTAGCTCCTGAGGTGCCTCAATATCTCTCAAATGTGATTATGCAGGCGATGAGCTACACTCCTGAAAATCGATTTAGTTCATGTAAGGATCTGTTAAAAAGCTTGCAGGTCAACAAAGCTCAGGCGCAAGAAGTTGGGAGCAGTGCGACACAGAGATCAGATAAACTTTCCGATAAAATCGAGGTTTCTATAGATAAGGATAAGACTGCATCTAAGCCTATTACAGCTCCTATAGCAGCTCCATCAACTGATGCATTAGGAAGTCAGATCGAGGTAAAAACCGATACTAGCTCTAGCAGCGAGGATGCAAGTGTAGCAGCGATGCTGGCAGCTATGAAGGGTATTAAGTCGGAAGAGCCGCAGCCAAGCGCCGCTGCTCATGCTCCAAATGAGGAACAGGACTTATTTGAATCGGAGATGGATATACAAGCAGAGGAGAGCTTTGATGATCTTTTCGGTATCAATCAGGATATTTCAGCCTCCTCCATCAACTCTGAACAAGATATCTCTACCCACAAGGACCAATTCAGCAATACTGAAGATGTAATGATGGATGAAGAGCTAGAGGATTGGGACACGAAGATAGAGGAGAGTGTCGACACCTCAATACAACCAGTATCAGCTCCAGAGCCAGCCCAAGTGGCTAGCACTGCCACTCCGGCTCCTGCAGCTTTAAGATCTCCTGACATCGATAAAGAACTAGACAAAAAGCGGATGATTCTAATCGGCCTAATAGCGCTGATAGCTTTCTATTTTGCCTCTGGCCTAATTTACAACACGATCATGAGCTGGTTTGGTGCTCCTACCCAGCTAGATGATTATGCAGAGGAGGCAGTGGACGCGGCTCCAGGTACAAAACTTCCTAACTATAACGGTGAGGAATTGAGCTTTCCTCAGCTCCCACAAGGCATTTATGCAGGTACAATAGTAGGACTGATTCCCGGCAAGAGTCACACTTTAACGATATTCTCTTTAACTGGAGAGCAATTAGTCTTCGTAATCAATATTGAAGGCTGGACACCGCGCGTTATATCAGTTGCTGGCCGAGAACTATCTGATAATAGGCCAGTTCGAATTGCTGCTAACGGATTGATTATTGATTTCTCTGCCCAGGCATTTGAGGGAGAGCTGATTGGAAGATATACAATAGTAGCTTCAGGGCTAGAAGGTGAATGGTTCGCTAAGCCTGTAAAAGGCAAGGAGTAATAGGTATGAATTTTAAATCAGTATTTTTATACACGATCTTAATTGCATCACTTTGCAGTGTGAGCTTAGCCTACGCTTCAAACGAGATTCAGCTCTCACATGAATCTATTAGTGCTAAAGATCTTCCTGCTCCCGGTGCCAAGATGAGTCTTGGAGTTCGTATTGTAAATAGCTCCAATACAAAACTTACAGTCCGCGCTCTGCTTGTTAGAGACGGTAGGCTTATGGATGTCCCTGCATCTAAAATCAGTTTTAATGAACAAGATGAGCTTATTTACACAGCAGAGTTTAATGCTCCGCTATCCGAGCTTAATTACCGTTTCGTTCTGTTGCAGAACAAAGACACAGCCATCACAACTAAACGGTTTACTGTGCAGCGTGACTGCACACCATCAGTTGAGCTTACTGATGTTGCGATAGGTAAAAATACACCTGCTCATAAGCTAGTGCAGATTAACCGCGGCTTAGAGCACGATCTTGCGTCGTATGATACTGCCTTGGCCTTAGTTAAAGAGCTTGAACACTCCGTTAATAAGGGGAAATAATATGAGAGCTTTAAAGTTTTACATATCGGCGCTTCTCCTCCTCTGTGCTAACCTGCAAGCAGAGGTAATGGAGGTAAATGTACGTGCTACATTTGATAATCCATCGGCACTTGGACTTCTTGTCTCTGAGAGCGGCACAATTCAGAAAACTAATACCAAGATAAAAACGGTAAATGGCATTACCGTCGTCTCCATACCGTATGCAAACGCGGAGATCCATCCCGACAGCATGGCAACAGCGATGCTTATCTCTCAGGATGGCAAAATTGTCTTCGGCGATATGAGAGCTGTTCCACCTTTAGCAGCTGACCAATCCTTTCTAAGTCATCCTAGCTGTGAAGAGCGGAGAGGCTCTGTACTTAGCATTGAGAGCAATATTGCTTCGCTTGAGTCTCTAATTGAAATCAGAAAGGCTCGCCGTGAACTTG
>CAZKXU010000026.1:0-35396 GCA_964556665.1 uncultured Bdellovibrionales bacterium
AATACTGGAGTATTGCGAGGATTTTCCGACTGAGAAGCGTGACAAGGTGGGGCAGCGATGTGATGCTAGACGTGAAAAAACTTATTTGGATGAGCACTAGGTTCCCATGGCACTCATATAGCGCTCAGTTGTCATTGATTTGATGGAGATTAATTATGCAATATATAAATAGTTTGACCCTCTCTCTTTTGCTTGGTTTATCAGGATGTGGATATTCATTACAGGGTAGTGGCAGTATCTTGCCTCCGGATATTAAAACCATTGGCATTCCGATGGTTGAGAATAGTTCAACCGAACCAGGGCTTTCTACTTTAGTTACAGAAGCGCTGCGAGATCGATTTGAGAGATTCGGTGTGGTTAATGTCTCTGAAAATGAACAGAGCGCAGATGCAATTCTAGAAGCACGTATCATAAAAATTGGTAGAAAAACCTCTACCGTTACAGCTAGTACGGATTCGGCATTACAGTATGATACCACACTTGAAGTGGCAGCCGAGTTGCGCAGGATTGGTGGGGGAGTGCTATGGAGAGAGCCTCATATGTTAGTTACAAAATCGTACGGTACAACTAGTGATGTGGTAGTAACCTCCTCCGCGGATTTTTCCTCTGGTAATATAGACTCAGCTGATCTGAACTCCCTTAATACACGTGAAGTTGCAAGAAGCCAGGAGCAGGAAGCCTTAAGCTCATTGGCTGAGATGCTAGCGGTTAAAATATATGATGAAGCAGTCTCGCCGGACTTTTAGAGCAGCTCTAAAAACACACTGAGACCGTGGGACGCGCCTGGGCAGTGACTCGCGCTTTCGCGCTCCATAAGGTACGTGAAAAAACTTATTTGGCGAAGCACTATAGCAAGTGACAGAATACCGTAGCGTTATTCTGTCACTTGCTAAAGCCTGGCCATGCATGGCCAGGACGAGCCGTAGGCTCGGAGAACGGCTTGAAATGGGCGCTCGGGGACCCGTTTCAAGCCGTTCGAGGAGGCCTTTGGCCACGGATGGTCAAAGGCCGACAGACAAAATAACGGTACGTTATTTTGTCATTCACTATAGACTGACAATTCTCGTTATTGGCTTAATTACCACCAACAAAACTGAGAATTTTAGTTACAAGTGAGTCCCAACTCGCCTGGCCCATTGAGCTTTGATCGATAATAAGATGTTTAATCCCGATACTTAATCCTTGAGCGTTTTCGATCTCAGAAATACTCCAATTTGTAAGTTTATTGGTATGCACCCAGTCTTTAAGACCATGGAATGATACAAATTCATCTTCTGGGCTTATAAAAATCTGTGTAGGAAATGAGCCTATTCTTTCTGATTGTGATAAATGCTCGATCCTGTCTACAGTACTGAAAAGAGCGCCATATGAATTAAGTGATGGAAAGCGAAAGCGCAGGTATCTACTAGGCATAAAACTTGGTAAGCCAAGATTGAAAGTGCCTAAAGGAGTAAGCAACCTGAGCGGATAATGCATTGTTCGCAAACTTAGAGCAGGTGCAAGAAAAATCATCTTGTCAAAGGCGGCAGCATGCTCATTTTCTAGAAAATAAGTTGTTACAGCTGAGCCTGTAGAAAAGCTTAGATTATAGATAGGAAGATCTTTAAAAGTAGAGCGCATATAGGAATATGCCTCTTTTAGATTGTTAAACCAGGCTTCAGGTGTAGCGTTGTGCTTCAATGCGGGATCTTTTTCATGTCCACTTAAAGTCAGGTTCAGAACCGTAATATTATTGCTGGTAAGTACAGAGATTAACGGCAACATCACCTCTGGGGAGTTGTTTAATCCATGGATAACTATGGCTACGGCACGTGCAGGATTTGCGGATGGATAAATCGTGTATTCAGTGCTTGCTGAGAAGGCTGACGCCGGGAGTATTGATAGGCATGCGATCAATATCTTATATGTTAATCTTAGTGACATAGGATATTGAGATAATATACTTATCAGTTATATGAGATACTACAGTGAATCTGCTGTCAGGTAGGGAGTCGGTCGCGCCGCATGCATGACACTCAAACAGGACTTCCTTCTCCTCAAATCTTAACTCGACCTCTTGATACCCTATAAACTTTCTGCATAGTGGATAGATCGCCTTGTATATAGCCTCTTTTGCCGTAAATACCAGCAACGTTCGATCCTTTACCTTGTCGGCACACTCCTCTATCCAAGCACGTTCATTAGTCGTTGCAATGCGGCTATGTGTATTTTCCCGTATGATTCTATTTCGTAACTCCAGGTCTACGCCCAAGGAGCAATAATCAGCAGATCGTGCTACTAATGCAAGCGCGGCTCCCTCAGTGTGTGAAATCGAGCCGCAGATACCCTCTGGCCATAATGGTTCACCGCCTTCACCGCGCCCGATAATAGGTGGGTTCATTAGCCCAGCTATAAGTAGGGCATTGCGTGCAGTATCACGTCCTAGTAGATGTTGCTCATTTCGAGAGCTAGCCGTGCCCTCCTGAAAATAGTAAAATATATTAGCGGGCAGTCTTGGAATAATATGATTCTTTGTCATAGAATAGCGTGTCATTATAGTAATTGTACTGCCCGTATATTAGCAAATTTTGTAATTGCTCAAAATGTGAGGTAGTTCTCCTTATTTATAACGAAGCCGCCGACATAGGCTACAGTGATTGCTGTAAAGACCATGCAGTGCTTGATTTTAAATGTAGTGGAGTAGTCAATGTTAGCGACTTCTTTGTAAGTCTACGTCCTTACTTTTTGAGTACGCCTTAGATTGTTATGTTAAAGATACCTATAAAAAGCCAATCTGATCTTAGATTAATGCGTGAGACCTGCAAGATTACGGCAGGCATATTAAAGAGCTTAGAGAGCTTTATAAAACCTGGAATTTCAACTGAGGACATTAACGCGCTTGTTCATGAGCAGACAATATCTGCTGGCGCCATTCCATCACCGCTCAACTATAAGGGGTTTCCAAAATCTACCTGCACTTCAATTAATGATGTCATCTGTCACGGAATTCCAAGCCCATATGTTATATTGAAGGCAGGCGACATTATAAATGTAGATGTCACCTGTTATAAAAATGGCTTCCACGGAGATTCTAGTTGTATGTATCTCGTAGGGGGTGAGGCAGCCTGCACGCAAGCAGCAGTTGAATTGGTGCGTGTAACAAAAGATGCGCTTTATGCAGGAATTGGCGCTGTCCGTCCTGGTGGTAGGCTAGGGGATATTGGTGCAGCAGTGCAGGATTGTATTAAGAAGAGTGGCCATAACTACGGAATCGTTCGTGATTATACAGGACATGGAGTTGGTAGGGAGTTCCATGAAGCTCCTCAGGTATTGCATATTGGAAAGCGTGGACTTGGGGAGATCATGAGGCCAGGCATGACATTTACAATAGAGCCTATGATAAATGCCGGTGATTATAAGACAAGTCTTTCTACTGTTGATGGCTGGACCGTGCGCACTGTTGACGGTTCGTTGTCAGCTCAGTGGGAGCACACAGTAGCAGTTACGGAGAGTGGCTGTGAGATATTGACAGAGTTGAGTTGAGTTTTTGTCATTACTCAAAAGGTGTGGACATAGCATAATCGCACTGGGAGCGCTGGCTTCCAGCCCGCACATAAATAGCAGTTAATTCGTTTGCGGGCAGGATGACCGCGCTTCCAACTACTCCCTCAAGAACACGAATCTCTCCATGCCATTAGTTTCGACAACTAATCTCACCCCTTTTTTAAGATCCTGCTTCTGCAGTAACTCAAAAAACTGATTTGCATCAGATGGTTTCTTGCCTGCAATGTTGATAATTATATCTCGCATCTGGATTCCAGCACGTTCTGCTAGGCTGCCAGGCTCTACCTGAGTGACAACTAGACCTGCCTCTCGTTTGCTGCCAAGTTGACGTGCGATTTCAGGTGTAAGGTTCTGTAAGGTCAGCCCCATATCTGTTGCACTAGTGTTAAGCTCATCTTTTGGTGCTTCTGCTTTCTGCTCTCCGATGCTGAAACTTAATGACACTTCCTTGCCATCACGAAATACCAATACATCTACCTTATCTTTAGGCTTAGTAGCTGCTACTAGGTTTCTAAGCTGGTTAATATCTTTGATCTTTGCTGCTCCATACTTAGTTATGATATCGCCCTGTTTAATCCCACCACGATCCGCGGCGCTTCCCGGTTTAATATCTCCGACTAGGGCGCCGTCTGTTCCGCTGTATCCAAATGACTGTGCTAGATCGGCAGTCAAGTTCTGGATGATTACACCTAACTCTCCTCTGACTACTCGGCCATCTGTGATTAGGGCGTCCATCACGGATTTAGCCATATTGATCGGTATGGAGAATCCGATTCCCATATAACCGCCACTTCTTGTGAAGATAGCGGTGTTGATCCCAACAACCTGCCCATGCAGATTTACAAGCGGCCCACCGCTGTTCCCCGGATTGATTGCAGCGTCGGTCTGAATAAAATCCTGATACTCGCTCCCGCCTGATATGGAGCGGCTCTTAGCACTCACAATGCCTGAGGTTATTGAATTGTCAAATCCAAATGGGTTACCAGCTGCAACTACCCATTCTCCAATCTTTAATGACTCTGAATCTCCTAGAGATGCTGGAGTAAGATCTTTTGCCTCGATCTTAATAACAGCGAGATCGGTTTTAGGATCTGTGCCGACGAGTTTAGCAACAAATTCTCTATTGTCCTGAAGGCGTACGTTGATCTTGTCCGCCTCAGCGACAACGTGATTGTTAGTCAAAATATGACCATTACTATCAACAATTACTCCAGTGCCAAGTCCTTGCTGAAAATTTCGTGGATTCATAGGCTGACCGAAGAAGCGCTCCATAAACTCATCACCGAAGAACTCCTTAAACGGATCTTGGCCGGAGGGGTTGCGCATGCGAGGCCTGTTTTGTGCAGGCTCCAGGCGTTTCTCAGAGCTAATATTGACAACTGATGGGCGAATTATCTTTGCAACATTTTCGAAAGCGCGTGAGAGACTTCCAGCAATCTCGATATCTTTAGTTACATCATCAGCAGAGGCTATATTGGAGCCTAAAATAGTTAGGGATAATAAAAGCGACAAAAATCTCATACAATAGATCTCCAGCAAACAAATACGATACTGCGCTTATAGCAAGTGACAGAATACCGTAGCGTTATTCTGTCACTTGCTAAAGCCTGGCCATGCATGGCCAGGACGAGCCGTAGGCTCGGAGAGCGGCTTGAAATGGGCGCTTGGGGACCCGTTTCAAGCCGTTCGAGGAGGCCTTTGGCCACGGATGGTCAAAGGCCGACAGACAAAATAACGGTACGTTATTTTGTCATTTAGCATAGACGACATATTCTATCAAAATATTCAGATTCTCTGCAAGGTTTTGAATTTCTTAATAATTCTAGTTCCTGTCGGACAGAAACTGTTGAGAATGCTTGTAAAAAGAGCTGTATTGCAATCTGCTACTTGAATTTATTATCAATCGACTTTTTGGACAAGTAGCTGAAAATATTCGAACGAGTAAAAAATATTGAATTATATGTGGCAGCGCATTACCTCCCTTAGCGACCGACAGGGATCCCCACAGTTTCTGGACGGGACTCCTTAGTGATATTTATGCAAAAAAGATAGTTCCCAGGCAGAAACTAATTCTAGCCAAATATGATCTTCCACAGGCTTTCTCTACGTTTTTTGGATGGAAAGTGTTCACCTTGAGGCTGCTTACTATCAAAGCCCCGTTTTGAGTGTAGATGACAATAACGCTTAGGCTGAGTGCCTTCTACAAAAACCTCTTTAATTACATCTTGTGCTGGACAAGTTGGGGTAGCAAGTTCACCGCTTGTTGCATCTACCTCTAAAAATTTAACTGTAGGAGGAGGCACGAAATGAAGATCTTCTACATAAGGCCTTACGCATTTCATATAATCTGCCCAAATAGGCGCAGCCGCCTGAGCGCCAGTCAAACCTAAAGAGGTGTTGTCATCTAGTCCTGCCCATACTCCTGTAACCAGTGATGGTGTAAACCCCAGAAACCAAGCATCCCTAGACTGATCAGAGGTCCCAGTTTTGCCTGCAGCCTCTCCTAAATATCCCATGCTTCGAATCACCTTTGCAGTGCCACGCTCAACGACGCCCTGCAATATATTTGTAAGCACATATGTAGGAGCTTCATCCGAAATGCGCTCTTCGACTATATCACCTATGGCTAGAGTGTCGTTATCGGCGCCAAGCGCTCTAGAATACAGGCGCGGTTTGATATAGTTACCTCCATTTGCCAAGGCGCCATAGGCTGCTGTTAATCTTAACAGGTTGGTATCTAATGCTCCCAATGCTAGTGATGGTATTGGTAACACTTCATTAGAAAGGTGAAAAGCTTTTATAGTGCGTGCCAAAGTTGGCAGTCCAACTTTTTGAGCTACATAGACAGCCGGAAGGTTGAGTGATTTTTCAAGTGCATAACGAAGAGTCACATCGCCTTTAAACTCTTTATGGAAATTTTCCGGCTCCCATTTAGGCTGATTTTTGATCTCTATGGTAATAGGTTCATCTTTGATGATGCTGTTTGCCGTGGCAACTTTGTATCTGTTAAGTCCGCGATCTAAAGCCGAGAGGTATAGGAAGGGTTTAATGGTGGAGCCGATCTGACGATTGGCCTTAGATACATGATCAAATTGGTTCTTTGAAAAATCAGATGAGCCTACCCAGGCCCTCACCTTGCCGCTATATGGTTCAATTGAAAGTAGCGCTGCTTCAACTCTTCTCTTCGTTTTATTAGCTAAGAGAGGTTCCATCGCTTTCACTCCGCTTTTTATTGCTTCTTCTGCGCAATCCTGGAGAGAGAGGTCGATTGTAGAAAAAACACGTACGCCTGCTAGAACAGCCGCTTCTAGACTGAGTTTGTCCGCCAGCTCTTCACGCACTGCCTGAGAAAAATGAGCAGCTTGATGAGAGTATAGAGTGCGCTCAATTACCTTTGGCTTAAAGCTCCTGGCATTTAGGTACTGAGTACGGCTAATCATTTTAAGATCAAGCATTTTGCCAAGAACAATATCACGACGCATGAGCGCACGCGTAAAATGTCGACGTGGAGAGTAATAAGAAGGGGCCTTGATAATTCCTGCAAGCAGCGCAGCTTCGGAGATGTTTACTTCGTCTAAGGCCTTGCCAAAATAATAGTTCGCTGCCTCGGCAGCACCATGAATAGCGATCGAGCCCTCCTGGCCAAGATACACCTCATTAACATAAAGCTCCAATATCTCTTCCTTTGTAAAATCAAGTTCAATAATGAGCGCTGCAAAGGCTTCCTTTACCTTTCTAACTATTGATCTCTGTGGAGAAAATAGAACATTCTTTGCTAGCTGCTGAGTTATAGTGCTGCCTCCCTGAATGACTCGACCTGCAGATAGGTTGCTCCATGCAGCACGGAGTATGCCGATCGGATCAACCCCATAATGATAGAAGAAACGCTCGTCTTCTACTGCAATGATGGCATCCAGGAGGTGTTTTGGAATCTTGGATAAAGGAATGAAAGTGACTGCTCGTGAAGATCCGTGGCCCAGTGCTGCCACTAGCTCCGGCTCTAAAAATTTAGATGTAGGTGCTGTCTTTGTCGTAAATCTTACCAGATGAGATTCCTGTTCTGTGCCATGCGGCAAAGGGAAATGTCTCAGGAATACGGAGGCACCAGTAGGATCGATCGTGAATTCACCAGGGGTCGTCGGCTTGCTATGAGTTTCAATATATCCACGGCGCTTCAGCCGCAAACGCAAACTTTCTAAGGTTAAGGCAGCTCGACTAAGGGGTAGTGGTTCGCTTAGAATCGCCGCATGCGCGGAGCTGCTGACGGCGCGTTCTTTTAGGTGTCTACACTGAGCGCTAATGTAAAAATAAGCAGCGCTTAAGAGTGTGATGATACATACAGAGATGATGATTATGCCGCGTCTCATATTTAGTCGCCATTTCTCATAAGCCTCCTACTGCGAAGACTGATCTGCATGAAATTACATCGGATTCTTTGAAAATCCGATCTCGCTGGGCTACAGCCCAGCTTCGCCCGTATTTTCAAAAAATCCTCGTCCTTTCAAGCACCTCAGCCATCTCGCTACGGAGTTTATGAGAAATGCCGACCAGAGGAGGTTAAGATATGTGATTAAAGTTGACAACAGAACTAAACTTTAATCTTTCAAAGAATAATCAATATATCCCATGTAGTTTATCCTAACCACCTAAGCTGATTGCAATTTTCTTATGGGTGGAAGATACTGTTATTTTAGTGTATTTTATACTCTCTAGGAGAGATCTAAATGTCAGGACATTCTAAGTGGGCTACTATTAAGAGGAAAAAGGCGGCTACAGACTCTAAGCGCGGACGTCTTTTTACCCGTATCTTGCGTGAAGTGCAGGTAGCAGCCAAGCTGGGCGGTGGAAGTATCGACGGCAACGCACGTCTAAAAACCGCAGTAAATACAGCGAAGGCAGCAAGTGTGCCAGGTGACAATATTGACCGAGCGATTAAGCGAGGTTGTGGTCAGTTAGAGGGTGTAGATTACGAAGAGATTCTTTACGAAGGGTTTGGGCCGGGTGGAGTAGCCTTATTGATGAAAGTATTGACAGATAACCGCAATCGTATCGTATCTGAGCTACGCAATATTCTTACTAAGGCAGGCGGTTCGTTGGCCGGTGCAAACGCTGTATCCTATCTTTTTAAGGAGCGTGGTGTTGCAACTGTGCAGAAGAATGGTGTCTCAGAGGAGCAGCTTATGGAGGCCACCATAGAAGCCGGCGTAGAAGATATACGGGACACCGGTAAGGAATTTGAGCTGCTCTTTGATCCGAGAAAATTAGAGCCAGTGCGTGAGGCTATTACAAAGGTATGTAAGGAGTTTGAAGCAGAGGTGCGGCTTGTCGCTGACATGCAGGTGGCTGTCAGCGGTGATAATGCAAAGACATTAATTGAATTACTAGAATCATTAGATGATCTAGATGATGTCCAGAATGTTTTTAGTAATTTTGAGATGAGCGACGCAGACATGGAGGCGTTAGAATGATCTCTATGTTGCGCGGAAAAGTGCATGCCCTCTCCGGGAGTATCCTGACAATTGATGTAAATGGAGTCGGATATGAAGTGAGCTGCTCAGTAGGATGCAGGGAGAGGCTCGTTCTAGATTCTGAGGCAACAATAGTAATTCATACTGATGTAAAGGAGGATAGTATCCGACTTTTTGGATTTGCAGATGAGCTTGAAAAGCAGGTTTTTTTACTGCTCACAAAAGTTAAAGGAGTAGGGGCAAAAACGGCGTCAGAAATTATTTCAAAAATTGATAAGCGCAAATTGCTACGCTTAATCGGAGCAGGAGCTTTAGAGGAGCTACAAGCTGTTAAAGGAATAGGAAGAAAAACCGCGGAGCGGATTATCGTGGAATTACGAGACAAAGTCGGGGGTTATATACTTGAAAAGCAAACCCTGGCAGGCATGGTAGAAACTATTGAGGAGCCGAATGCTGATGCTGTGCTGGCTCTTCAGGCTTTAGGGTTTGGCCGAGTAGAGGCTGAGTCGGCAGTCAATCAGGTGCGAAGCAAAGGACTTGATATAGCGGATACCGGAGAGCTGGTAAAAGAGGCACTGCGCTATATATAATGTGATATTGTTTTTATCTGAGGCGGAATGAGCGGTATTGAAGATGATATCACCTCCGATGGTGATGGGATAGAGAGTTGGGTGAGTGTCCCGTCATTAGCCTCTAGCAGCGAGGTTGGAGAGGAGCTTCAAAGCATCATCTCACTTCGTCCTAAGAGTTTTGCAGAATATGTTGGGCAGCAGGTTATCAAGGACAACCTGCTGATAGCATGTAAAGCAGCGGCGCGTAGAGTTGAGCCACTTGATCACCTACTTTTGCATGGGCCACCAGGACTAGGGAAGACATCCTTAGCGCAGATTGTAGCTAACGAAATGGGAGTCGGTTTTAAGTCAACATCTGGCCCGGTGATTGAGCGACCTGGTGACTTAGCTGCAATTCTAACCACATTAAACGAACGTGATATACTTTTTATAGATGAGATTCATCGACTCTCTAGGGTAGTAGAGGAGGTGCTGTATCCAGCATTGGAAGATTATAAGATTGATATTATTTTCGGACAGGGACCGGCAGCCAAGTCAATTAAATTAGATCTAAAGCCTTTTACATTGATTGGAGCTACTACGCGAACCGGTTTGTTAACCTCACCATTGCGCGATCGTTTTGGTATGGTGCACAGACTTGAGCATTATAATACTGAGGATCTTAAATTAATTGTCGATCGTTCGGCTGGTATTTTGAATATAAAAATTGATCAAGATGCTTTGGAGATTTTAGCGGGCAGATCGAGGGGCACACCGAGGATTGCAAACAGGATACTGAAGCGTGTCCGTGATTTTGCTGAGGAATGCGGCAATGGCCGTATCGATAAGGAAGCAGCGTATAAGGCGCTTAAGCTTTTGGATATCGATGAACGTGGTTTGGATCGGATGGATAGGCTTATCCTAAGTACGATTGCAGATAAGTTTAACGGAGGTCCAGTTGGAGTTGAGACGATTTCAGCGGCTCTGGGAGAGGATCGAGAGACTATTGAGGATGTTTATGAGCCGTTTCTACTTCAGGAAGGGTTATTGGCGCGTACAAGACGTGGCCGCGAGTTGACCACTTTAGGGTATGATCATCTTGGCATTCAGGCCCCCCAGAGTATTCAGAAGAGCTTTAATTTTTAGGTGTAATAATGTTTTCTATCGTTGGCTCGTTACTGTCTTTTATCCTGCTGGCGCCAGAGATCTCCCTAAACTGGGCAGATCCCAAACTAGACTCGGTTGAAATTACTGTTGTCTCGGACTTGGATGATGCGAGGAGTTGTATAAGTAGTGGACTAGAGGTGCGCTATCGGTATGAAATTACCTTATGCGCTACCAGAAATCTTTGGTTTAACGATTGCACAGCCAAATACCAGGTGTTTAAAACAGTGCAGTACGATGCCATTACACAGAGCTATAAATACGTACATGATCTGATCGGCGATGCTGTAGAGCCTGAGTCCACAACTTATGCGGAGATGGAGAAAGCCCTGCGTGCCTTGACCAAAGTTCCTGCTTTAAAACTCGATACAGTGGCACCGGCAGCATATAGTTACTTGAAATCAGGTCACCCGGCAATTGGAATTAGGGTTAGCTCTGACTGTAAGGGGGAATATAATAGTATGTTGGTAGGGCTCTCTAGGTTTCTTACATTTGGACTGATTAGAATTCAGGGATTTGATACCGGCTGGAAGCATTTTGATCTGACTCGCTCCTCGCCTTAACTTGATGTTTAATATTAGGGAAGTTCAGGCTAAACATTTCAATGATATCAGGCCGCCGATAGCAGGATGAAAGAAGCGGAGAGTAATAGTAGTTAAATGACCACTAGAACTAAAAGATTTTCTGTTTGGTGGAGACGCAGTGGTATGACTCTGCGTACGATGCTTTTTGGTGCTATTGCAGCACTGCTCCTGCTGCTCGTATATTGGCAAAGACCAGATGGATTATTGGATGCCTCTTCAAATTTGGAAAGCAATGTACTCCTCTTTGCCTTAGTAAATCTAATAGTTGTCGTAATCCTTGTGCTCATCTTCCTCATAGGAAGGAACGTTGTAAAATTGATCTTTGATAGACGTCGCAGGATTCTAGGGTCGAAACTAAGATTGAAATTAGTGGCCGCTTTTGTAGGACTAGCGTTAGTACCTACCGTGATACTTTTCGTTCTAGCATCAGGCTTGATTAATAAGGCCATGGAAGGTTGGTTTAGTAGCCAGATTGAAGGTGCGGTCAGCGGAGCAATGCGAGTAGCGCGTGAGCACTTTAACGTTGTAAAGCTTTCACTCGAGCGACGTTCCGGATTTCTCAAACGCGAGGTGGAAAATGCAACACTCTCGGGCCAGAATCTTGAGAAGGCGATTGAGCAGGTACGTACGGCTAACGATCTTTTTTCCATTAAGGTTGTAACTGAAACAGGAGAGGTACTGCATCACGTCGAGAACGCTACGGCTGTTATTGCAGATTTTAGCGAACCTGAATTAAATCTAGGCAGTATTAGCGATGCTCTTAAGGGAGAGCCTCAAACTCTAGTGGAAGAGTATGGAGCCGGGCAGTTTATTAGGAACTATCAAAGATTTGAATTTAATGGAAAGACTAGGGTTTTAGTACTTTCTAGGCGCATAAGCTCTGAACTAAGCGAGGCCTTGAATGAGGTTAATCAATCTTTTAAGGAGTATGGACAGCTCAAGCTATTTAGAAATCCGATTAAATCCAGCTATCTATTAACTTTGGCTATGATAACAGGATTAATTTTATTTTCTGCTATTTGGATCGGATTTTATTTAGCTAGAGAAATTACCGGACCTTTGCAAAAGATATCGGAGGGAACTCAAGCGGTGGCCAAAGGGAATTATGATTTTCAGATAGCCTTACCAGGGGATGATGAAATAGGATATTTAGTGCGTTCCTTTAATCGAATGATCTATGATCTTAAAAGTTCTCGTAGTGAAGGGGAGAGACGGCGATTATATATAGAAACTATTCTTTCTAATTTGGCTGTTGCCGTAATCGGATTGGATACCTCGAGGCATGTTACTTCAATTAATAATGCTGCTTCCGAGCTCTTTGGTGTACGAAACGTATCTGATTTTATTGAAAAAAAGATTGACTACTTATTTAAACCGGAGCAGATTGCAGAGATTACGTTACTGCTTGATCAGCTCGACGAACAGGATCAGCAGGTTGATGGTAGTAGCGTTCTGGAAAAGGAGTTGCCGCTAGTGCTAAACGGACGCCATTCTAGGATTTTAGCTACGGTCGGTAAAATCTTAACCCCAGCTGGAAAGGATTTGGGAACAATTCTTATCTTTGACGACATTACCGACTTAGCTAAGGTTCAGCAGCTTACGGCTTGGCGAGAGATGGCGCGCCGCATAGCTCACGAAATAAAGAATCCATTGACCCCAATTCAGTTAGCCGCACAAAGACTTGAAAAACTCATTGCCAACAATGGTGCAGTCGAGGCAATTAATGAATGTACAGTCACTATTGTAGAGCATGTTGGTTCAATGAACAGATTGGTCAATGAGTTCTCAAAATTTGCACGCATGCCGGCTGTAGAATTTCAGATGGCAGATCTGAATATGCTTATAGCCGATACGGTGTCCCTGCTCGCAGAAAAAAATCCGAACGTCACTTTTCAGTTTATTGCTGATGGAAAAATGCCTGAAGTTCCGATTGATCGGGAGCAGATTCGGAGAGTGCTAATTAATCTGTTAGATAATGCTGTAGGAGCTGTTTCGCAACTTGGGGTAGGGGCAGAAGGGGGAGCAGAGAATCCAGGTAGAGTGGAGGTAGTTAGTCGTTATGACAGGCGACGCAAGGCGGCAGTTTTTGAGATTGCTGATAATGGTGTAGGCATAAAGCCAACGGATAGGATTAGAATATTCGAACCCTATTTTACTACGAAGAGTGATGGTACGGGGCTTGGCTTGGCAATTGTAAGCTCAATAGTCGCTGATCATCAAGGCGATATAAGGGTTTATGACAATCAACCGCATGGCGCAAAATTTATTGTAGAGTTGCCGGCGGCCCCGCGAAGTCATACACAGAGAAGATTTGCAGCTTAGGCCATTGATTGGTATTGTTTTGATAAGGAGAAACTATATGGTTCCCACAATGACACTTAGTCGCTTTATTCGAGCGCAAGAGCGAAAACTTACAGGCACAACAGGAGAATTGTCGGATCTGTTATCTACTATTGCACTTGGCGTTAAAATGATTGCCCCCTTGATTGCAACAGCTGGGTTTAAGGGGTTGTACGGATACACCGGCAAGACTAATGTGCAAGGGGAGAAAACTCAGATACTTGATGAGCAGGCCGATCAGATCTTGGTGGAGTTGTTGGGCTCTTCTGGCCATTTTGGGTTACTAGTCTCAGAGGAGCGTGATAGTGTGATAGAAACTGAGATTGGGCATCAGACTGCTAAATATGTTATTGCATTAGATCCATTGGATGGGTCTAGTAACTTAGGTTCAAATATACCGGTAGGTACGATCTTCTCCATATTTCGCAAACGGGATTTAAATCGCTATGCCGCTTACGAGGATTTTCTGCAGCAAGGCAGAGGATTAGTGGCAGCCGGATATGCAGTTTACGGAGCAAAGACCTCATTCGTATATTCAGCTGGTAATGGTGTCCATGGTTTTACGTTGGACCCAACTATTGGAGAGTTTCTGCTTACCGATGAGCAGATTAGGATTCCGGATCAAGGTAGTACTTATAGCACTAATGAAGGGAATCTCACGAAGTGGGGACCAAAGATAATAGAATTTATCACACAGTTGAAAACTCCAAGCTCTACTCGCTCCACACCGTATAGTGCACGCTATGTAGGTTCTTTAGTAGCGGACTTCGACCGTAATTTAAAAAAGGGAGGCATTTTTCTCTATCCTGCTGATAATAAGAATTTGCGTGGTAAATTACGACTATTGTATGAATGTATACCTTTGGCTTTTATCTGTGAGCAAGCAGGCGGACGAGCAGTTGATGGAACGATGAACATCTTAGATGTTATGCCAAAAGACATACACGAACGGTGTCCACTAATCGTAGGCAGTAAAAAAGATGTCGACTGGTTTGAAGATGTCTGTAAAGGCAATAGTGCTATTGCACCGAGCTGTTCTCGATAACCTTTACTGCTCTAAGACCTTCATTCGTTATAGACCAGGTACGTGATGTAAAATCACCTGCAGGGAGCGGAGATACTAATTTTTGTCCCTCTAGTATGAATAGATTCCTCTGGATCTCCCTCTCATCGTTTATCCCTATTGCCTGAGCGATCTCTGTAATTTGTAATGCCTTAGCTGGTGCAGTTACTACATTAGCTGAAAGAGCTCTAAGCATTTTAATCTGGTTTTTATGTGAATCCGATATCCGCTTGTTTGATGAGTTGTTATCATTTTCCTTCATACTTATTTCCTAAATAAAATAGGTGAGCAGACAGACACGCTGGGGCCATCTCGATAGTTAAGTAGAATAGCACAAAATCGATCGTTAACACAAAGTCTTGAGCTACCCTAAGTATCTAATATGATTAGATTTATTATCACTTAAAAAAATGCTTAGATTTTGTCATAGGCGGGGCATTAATTGCTATTTCAAAACTTACCAACGAGCTCTTGTCCTCGCGGACAAGAACTGTTGAGAATGCGAGTAAAAAGGCCGATTTGCAACCCGATACTGACATAGATCTTGATCGACCTGCACGCAAGTAGTTGCCAATATTCGAACGGGTAAAAAATATTAATTCATATATAGCGTTGCATTCCCTCCCTTAGCGACCGACAGGGAGCCTCACAGTTTCTTGAGGGGCTTCCAAGTATGTTTTTGCAAAAAGGAGAATTCCGGGATAGAAACTAATTATGCCCCTAGCTGTTGCTCTACAAGTTTAGTGTACTCATCTTCTAGGTCCACATGCTGTGCTTTTAGATTTTCAAGTCTCTCATGTACAGTGGCGTACTCCATTATTAAGTCTCTTAGTCGAGAGCTTGCCTCAGTCAATGAATTTTGGAACTCGATTAACACTGCTTTTTGCTCCTCGTTCATCTTTACTTCGCTTAGAATCGTATCCAGGTTGCGCAAGGATAATGCAAGCTTTTGTTCCAATGCTGTCGACTCACTGGAGATGTTTGAATATTGCGAGAGGATCTCTTCAATCTTAGCTTCATCCTCCTCTTTTGACGACTTGAGCTCTTGTTGTTGAGATTCTTTCTCCTCAACTGACTTCTGTGCAGTAGCAAGCTTAGCCTCAGTTGCTTTTAAATTCTCCTTCTCTGTTGCTAATTCTGTCTTAATTTTTTCGATCTGCGAAGCTAAGCTTTCTATCTGCTTGCGAGAGACGTAAGATTCCGCATACTCTGCCAAAGCATCTAACTGAGCATTAACCTTGTTCACCTCTGCTACTAGGGCGTCCTGTTCTGCTGAAGATCCAGAAAGGGCTCGCTTCTTAAAATATAAATAAGAAACTCCCACTATTATGGCTGTACATACCAAGGAGATTATAGTGTTTATCCAGAACATACATGGATACTAGCTCGAGCATTGCGTATCTAGCAATGGGAATTAAGCCTGGGATCTGAGACTTAGCATAGAGATAGTAAATGCTCAAAAAATGTGGGTAAAATTGTAGAGGCACCCAGACTTCGGCGAGTTCAGTCGAGTCGTGGCTGCCTGAGGGTGTAAGCAGTGCTTGCACGGGCGCGGAGTTAATGAATAGTTATTAGTGATATAGGTTAAAATACCGGAGTAATCTTAAACTTTGGTGAAATAATAGGCCCTGTAAGATAGATAGCGAACTGATCATGAGGGCCATTGTATGCCTCACCAAGTATGAATGGCAAAAATGGTTCGATTAGCTCCATGCCTTGAGCATAGAGTGTAACTTCCAGCTCAATAGAGATAGATGGGCGCGCTCCAGATGGCTCAATCTCTCCGTGCCCATGTGCCTTGCCAAGGGAGCAATCTAAGTTGATCTCTTTAAGCGCCAGTCTTTTTTTGTCAAAGGAGCCCTTAAGGTCTAGGTTAATATTGGATATAGCAGGTATCTGAACGCTCATAGGGATGCCGAATCGATTCAAGGGAATGCGCGTCTTGCCACCACGCTCCCCGTCTTTGAGAAAAAACTCAAAATCACCAACTAGACCGCCAGGGTTCAATTTTATACTCGGAGCATCAAAGTTAATCTTAGCAGATGAAAAGCCTAGCATCAGTATGCGTGGGTGTGTAGCCATGTCAATTCCATCACCGCGTACTGAGAGCTGACCAGAGGCTCTGCTTAAGGAGGCCTTGCCGTCTACTCTGACATGGCCTTCATAGAATCCAAACTCTCCATTGAACTTCGGTTTCAGAGTTAATAAAGAGGGCAAGGATGAAGATATTATAAGGTTGTCTAGTGTCACTCCAAATAGTATTCCAGGTATGTCTATCTCGACGCTTTTTGCGGTATAAAGCGCAAAAGAACTACTACTATTATTAAATCGCAATGTTATATTTTTTGCTTTAGCTGAACTGATTAAATCCGACTCTATAGAGCGTTTGATCCTGCCGAGCGCAACCATTGCAATTATTGCTAGTAACCCAAGAGTGCCTACTATCAATAGGAGGTATCGCCCTTTGCGCTGTTGCTCGTTCTTTTTTGTGTCTTTATAAGTTATATAGGCCATATTAAAGACCTGACTATTACACACAAGTCATAAGAAGGGGGGAGTTTTACAGTCTTCGTCCTTTTTTTATCAGTTGTCCGTTTTCTTGGTTCTATCCCTAGCCTAATAAGGAGCTATCCCTCCCGTCTAATGCTATTTATATCTAGGTGAACTGCTATTCGGTCTGTATAGCCGATTTTACGAAGGTCAATCTCTCCAAGTATCATCGGTTGCTTCCCATGAACGATCTCTTTGAGCAGGTCTACAATTTTAGAGAGATCGTTTATCTCATATCTAATATCAAATGAAGCTAATTCAAACCCTTCCCCCAGGGGGGCTGCCTGGCCTTCTCGGATTGTAAATCCACCGCTTAATCCGGTTTTAAGCTTTATTAGGTTCTCAAGGTACGATAGCGCCCCCTCCTTAATCTCAACTTTGCGGTACTCGGACTCAATAATCACACGCTTTGCTTTAAGCTTAGCATAGCGTTCCAGTAGTAAGGCTACGCTCTTAGCATCTCGTTCAAGTTCATTTATTGTTCTTGTCTGTTCATAAAAAGCGTGACTTATCGGTTCGTAAATCATGTAAGAGCCCATTAAAAAGGCAGTTAAGAGTCCGGCCATGATTAGAACCCTTTCGCGTTGAGATAGGTTCGATAAATAGCTCTTTATCGGCACACTGAAATTTTGAGTTATTAAATGAAGCTTCATTATTCGCAGGTCCTGATAGTAAAGGTAAATCCACGTTTATTCCCAATGACACCCCCGCTAGCTGCGGCAGCCTCCTTCTTAATTTTGCAATAGACATCACTTTTCCTCTTTAGGGAGCGTTCGATCTTTTCAAGTGCGGAATAGTCAGGGGCTTGGCCATCGAGTGTGATCTTGTCGTCGCTAATATTTAACCTATTAACGCTTATGCCACTTGAAACCGGAACATCTTGAGTTATCTCAAGTAGGGCTTCAAGGGCAGAGTATTTTGAAAGCGATCCAAGACTTTGCAGCTGTTTTTCTAGAGACGCATTCTCAGTCTGAAGAGCTGTGACCTCATTGCCATCTACTACGCTAAGGGATGGTATGATAGTTGAGATTTGATCGTGAATGGCAGATCTCATTTTGGAAAGTTTAAGTGAGCGGGTGTAATAAGTAAGTCCTGTAACAAAAAGCAAAAGTAAAATAGTAGCCATAATATATGGCAGTAGCCGTTTTACCCCAACTATAAGCTCCTTTAGCTGCGGGCTATATGAAAATTCTCGTACTCTAAAATTGGTAAATATAGACGGGGCGTCAGTGTCCTGAGCGTAAAGAGTAGCCAGAGCCGCTAAGTTAAGATTGGTTGTATCTGCTTTGACTAGCTCCGCGGTATTTATCTTTTCTACGTCTCTGCCTATCGCCTGCTGTAAGGAGTGAGGACTGAGTGAGTTGCCTAATAGGTAAATTCGGGCAAAGCGTCTACCAATCGAGCGCTCCAAACTCATGATGCTAATTTTCGTCTGAGTAATTACTTCGCTGGGATTAAAGTCGCTTGAATTTTTCCCTATCAGATCGTTACTTGGAGATAGGATCCTATCTCCCTTAATTACTCCATTTACACAGCTTATCATCGAGAAATTAGGGTAGTCAGCAAGAAGAGTAACTGAGTCACGAGCAAAATACTCTGGCGCAATCTGATAAATTGCGGCAGCAGCACTGATAGGAGTTGTTATTATTAACGGATCAAAATTAGCTTCCTTACAGCTGTTAACTACACTGCGCATATAATCTTTAGGCAATAAGCCTACGTGTATGTCGTACTGTTTGTCCCCTGTTGCACAGACTGTATGGTGTTCCGCGATGAACTCCTCCATTTGAAATGGAACAAGGTCCTGCACCTCAAGATTTATGACTCTATTTAGGCTGCGGCTGTCATGGAAAGGGAGCTCTATATTCAGAGAAAGGTAGCTTGGTGTTGGTATTACCAAGATAGAGTTATCCCATGGGGTCTTTATTGTTTGTATAAGGCTGCGCAGAGGAGATTCATTTTTTAAAACAGTCGAATCAGTCTTGTCAGTGTCTGAGGAAGGAGGTTGCTCAGACACGGTGCTTTCATCGCTAGTCTCCGATTGCGGCGCTTCGTTAGTGACCGTGTCAGCGACCGGCTCGGTTGGCTTTTGCGTCCAACTAAAGGTAGAGCCCAGTGAGCAAACCTGAGTTTCTAATACCTCAATGTCACGACCCATTACTCTTGTTACCACAGCGCGAGCCGGTTCGGTCGAAGCGTCGATGCTAAGCAAAATCTCCATACTCGCTGATTTTCTCACGGGAGTTTAGAGTAAGACAAGGGGTAATAGCTTATAGCAAGTGACAGAATACCGTAGTGTTATTCTGTCACTTGCTAAAGCCTGGCCATGCATGGCCAGGACGAGCCGTAGGCTCGGAGAACGGCTTGAAATGGGCGCTCGGGGACCCGTTTCAAGACGCTCGAGGAGGCCTTTGGCCACGGATGGTCAAAGGCCGACAGAGAAAATAACGGTACGTTATTTTGTCATTTAGTATAGGGCTTGTATAAAATAAATGTTCTTATTTGCGCTCAGATTTAGGGCAGATTTGGATTTTCTCATTCAAAAAAATCTAAAGATGGCCTGTAGATGAGATCAAAAAGGGAGAGTTATTTTTTTATAGGCCCTTAACTACTCCACTTCATGTAGGGGCACCACAGTGCTAAATTCATGTAATTTTCCTGAAATACCGCGTAATACAATGCTAAAGCGCACCAGATCAGGTAGCCCAAGGTTGGGCTCCTCGCCCCAAGTCGAAGACCATTTCTCTGTATCGAAAGAGTAGAAGGCAAAATGTAGGCTAACTATCCCAGAGGAGACCGGAAAGACCATAATTTTTGTATAGGCCCGATCATAGGGGCGTGTCATCGGAATCTCTTCACGCACCAGGGAGAATGATGGGGGGGAATGCAGCCTCCCCAGATCGTTCTCCTTAAGACTATATTTTATCTGAACTAGTCCGGAATGGGTTCCTCCGTCAGGAAGGTATTGACCGCCTTCGAGTGCAGCGAACGTAATTGTGTCAGATGAGTAGCCTTCTCCCAGCTCATTACTTTCAGCTAGCATATTAAGTCGCGTAGAAACAGCCTGTTTTAAATTATCAGCGGGTGGGAGTAGTCCCACCCCGGCGTAGGCAAGTTGTAGTTCACGGGTAAGTCTTCCCATTAATGAGTTTGCCAGAGATTTTAGATCGTTCTGTTCATCAAGAACTTTTTTTGATTGCATAATCTGAGACAGTGCATTGTATGTAATGCTCATAACGATCGCCAAGATCGTCACAGCTAATATCACCTCAATTAATGTAAATCCCTGCAAGCTGCGTTTAGCAGTCTTACTTCTTCGCTTAGTTATCATCCTCAATTTCCTTCGTCTCAAGTGGCGCAAAATAATTACATACAAGTCGATCGAGCGGGGAATCGCTCCAATTGACGGTTAAAGTAATTCGACGCATTGCCTCCGCATAGTCAGGAATCCCCCATTTTTGTGACTGTATGCTGACCTGAAAATGTTTAATGTTCTCTGCATTGACTCTATCCGGTGCGTCAAGCAGGTTGTAGTTAGTTAAGATTTCAGTAGCCGGGGAGTTAATATTTTGATCCTCCATTGAGTCTGCTACATACTCCAAATGAGCGAGAATTGAACGGGCAAGTAGGATAGCCTGTGTCATATTGCGGTCACGCACGAAACGCTCGGTAACAGAGCTTAGTAGGCCAAGAAGTACGACTAACGAGGAGGACAAAATTAGAACAGCAATCATAATTTCAATCAAGGTAAAGCCAGCGCGGTCGAGTATGCGGCTATGCCTTCTTATTTTTTCTACCATAGCTCCACTCAAATTCCTTATATTCTCTAAACAGTTCTGTTAAGCCGGTAAACGGGTTCACTAAGATAGTAATAGGAGTGCCACGACTCATGCGCAGGTGAATAACGGCAAATTCAGAGAATCCGCGAGGCGAGAAACTTATATAAACCTTACCCCCCTCCGATCTCATTTTCTTCCCACGCATAGTCTGGATGTCCTCGATAAAACAATCCTGCGGTAAAAATATTGGTTCGGCCAGGGAGGGGTAGGATGGGGGCGGAATAAGTGTTTGCTCTTCACCAAGAGCGGGGTTAAGAAAGGCAGCTAACTCTAGACTAAGTACTCCAACATCCGAAGCTATATCTTTAAGTGACTCATCAATCTCGGAATCTACACGCATAATACCGACAGCAAATGAGTTTTGATCAAGGTCAAACTCAAGATGATAAAAGGCCTGATCTGCAACAGCTTGGTGATGAAGAAATACTATAGTTTCCGATAATCGACGTATAAAGCCCTCCTCTTTGTAATAGGCTACGGCTCCAACACGAATGCCGATTACTGTCATGATCACACTGAATATTGCGATAACTACTATAAGTTCAACTAGGGTAAAGCCGGATGCTCTTGATTGAACAGGCCTTGCAGGGCTTAGCCTGTATTTCTCATAATTATGAGAATTGCAGATTAATCCAGAATTTAGCAAAGATTGCATTATGCCTCTTTTTTAGCTGTATACTTTACTATCAAAATACTGAAGCCATACAATACTAGCAGAGGGCCTGCCATAAGAAGCTGAGTCATGACGTCAGGCGGAGTCAGTATTGCAGCTACTATGAAAATAACGACGATTGCATATCGGCTGCCGGCTATTAACATTTTGTAGTTGATCACACCTATACGCCCTAAAAAGAACGCAAGTATGGGCAACTCAAAGATTAAGCCAAAAGCTACCAGTCCCTGCATAATCAAGGCAAGGTGTTCGCTCAATCGTACAGCAGGTGTTACGCCGATGGATCGATACTGTTCGTTAAAAAATTGAAATGCTACCGGGAAGATGAATTTATAACAGAATACCACCCCAATTAAAAAAAGCAGAGTTGTAAAAAAGACAAAGGGCAAGGCCAGCTTACGCTCAGATTCATATAAGCCGGGTGCAATAAATAGCCAAAGTTGAAGGAATAGAACTGGTGAAACGAGTATGATCCCCGCGAAGACAGCGACCTTGAGCTTAATTACAAAAGCTTCGGCAGGTCCTGTGCCAATCAGAGACGCTCCGCTAAAGGAGTCGAAGTACGGTTTAGAAAGAAGATCGAATAATGGCCCACTATAAAGATAAGCTATAATGCTGCCAATAGTTATGGCTACTGCGGAGATAAGGAGTCTTTTACGAAGCTCCCCCAGATGCTCCAAGATGCCCATCTCTACCGATTCACTCTTTTTTGTCATCACTTTCACTCTGTTTGTTGGTAGAATCTGCTTCAGCCTTGAGAGGGTTGATTTCTGCTATATCCTTTTTCGCTTCTTCCTTGGCAGAATGTAGATTCCGTTCCGCGAGTTGAATCTCCCGTTTGATCTCATTAGCAGGGGTATAGACAGAATTGTAAAACTCTCTTCTGAACCCATCTGAAGTGCGGCGCAGCTCACCCATCCACTTACCAAAAGAGCGCGCAGCTTCAGGCAGCTTTTCCGGCCCAAATACAATAAGGATAACTACAAAAATTAATACTAATTCCGGCAGGCTTACTCCAAACATGGCTCGCTCTAAATAAGTTAATCGTCTATGGTATTGTAAGAGTTAATGAAGCGGTTTAAAAAGAGGGAATATCGACTCTGGACTACTTATGTTTTATTGGAGATCCAGGGATAGGATGCAGCTTATGGAATTTGGATTTACTCGGGAGGAGATAGGGCGGCTCTTGGTTGAGATAGGAGCATTCTGCTTCATTTTTGGCGCTATCTTGACTCATGCGCCCTGGATAGTTAGCTGGTTTGGGAAGCTGCCCGGTGATTTTAAAGCCTCAGGCGAACGCTGGGCGTTTTATTTTCCGTTGACTTCGATGTTGTTGATTGCCGTTGTATTATCACTATTCTTAAATTTCGTGGGGAAGTTCATAAGGTGATCAACCGGCGGGCGCATAGAGATCGATAAGGGCTCAGTTTTGCTTTCGCTGTACCATAGCCAAATGCTGATAAGCTAGTAAGCCTGGTAATAGATTCGAAGCCCACTCTCTTAGTGCAGATACAGTACGAAAAGCTTCATTGTCCCAGATAAATTTCGGTAGGATGAGCTCTAACGGTTCAATACTTGCAGCGAATTCTATGGTTTCGAGAGCTGATGCCGAATTAATCATTCTCTTCAAACGTCTTTTAGTAAACATCTGAAGATGAGTGCGATCTAGAATTCCTCGCCTGGTGTATTCAAAAAAGCCGAACAGTAAGGGGAAGCGAACACTCCAGTGAGCTATGTTTGGAACAGATATTAATATTACACCACCTACCTCCAGCATCGAATATGCCGTTAAAAAAAACTGCTCAGGTTCAGACATATGTTCCAATACATCAAGGAGCAGAATTACCTTAAATTTCTTATTTTTCAGCGGTTCGAGGCTGCTATGAATTTCAGTGTATAGAGGTGTCAGTAGCTGCCTGGATTCTGGATCTACCTCCACTGCGTAGCTCTCCGTAAAGCCTAGCTCCTTTAAAATCTTGCCAATTACCCCTGATCCTGGCCCAATATCTAGTGTTGCACCGGTCTTAGTTTGGCTAGCAAAATAACTAGCAAGACGACTGGAAGCCCAACTGTGGCTTGAACCTAAAAAAGGCTTGGCTTCATATTTATCATGTGCAGCTTCGGTTGAATTCATTATAGTCACCATTTAATAGGTATTGTTAATAACATAGGTGAGGGTTAATGGAAGCTCGAAACTTAACTATATAATATGACTAGATTTTTTATAATAAGCTTATTTTTAATTGTGCCGCTACTGCATGCTGAGGGTCCGTCATCAGGCGCACTATTTGATAATGAACTAATGCCTGATGCAGTGCCATTGCAAAAGAAAAAGAAGCAGGGGCGCTCTTCTGCTAGGCCGCATAGCAATGTCGGACGGAGTCTGCCAACGCCTGACCCCCAGACTATGAAGCTCATAAATTTCACGCCTAAGATTATAAAGCACTATCGTGCTGAGGAAGGTATGTCATTTCCTGAGCCGCGTTCTATCCCAGCATGGACTCCTCCTAAAGAATTGATAGCACGCGCAGAGCAGGATTGGATAGCGAATCGTGAGAGGTTCCGTATCGAAGCAAGATCCTTCAATCCACTTCCAAGCTGTAAGGAGAATAAAACAGAGAGGGTTAGCCGTAGAGCTCCAAAAAATCAGGATCATAATATTGTACTTAATGATCAACTTTTTATCGATGATGAAATCTTGCCGGCTGGAGTTGACTCCCGTTTTGGCAAGCATGTGGTTGTGCGCCGCTACTCTACAAAGGAACCTAATTTTGATTCATATGTAACGCGAGGTAATCAGGTACAGTGCTTGCCTTATCGCGTAAGGGCAACCATCGCTAATATATTTAGACACTACGGGATCGATGCGCTTAAAAACTTTGACAACGATCCAAATGGTAAAGGGGAGGCTATAGATTGGTATGAGAAGTAAGTTGTCTGTGTTGATCCTCATTTTCATTTTTGTATTGTTAACCTCAACTCTCTACGCAGAGGATCTAACTTCAACTAACAAGTTTGAAGGTACTGCCGCAGAGATATTTGTAGAGAAGAAATCCTCCGAAGCCCTGAACTATAATGACACTGGGTCTGCGGCTCTGGAGGTATGCTTAAGATCTAGGAGCAATAGTATAGATCCTTCGATTGAGGTGGATCCTAGATGTGCTGCATTGATAGCTGCTGCAGAATTAGCAGGCAGTTTGCCAATCATAGAAAGCGGAAAATATTACGGAGGAGCAGGCATCTCCGATGTAGTACAGGCCTACACTGACGATGCTAATGTGCATACTGATCATAGATATTTTGGGGCATGTCATCAGTATATAGTAGAGCCACTTGGCTGTTCTGTTGTTCCACCGCTTGATCGAGTTATTTATAATTGGCCTGTTGTCTCGGTCAGTATTGGGAATTTTTCAGAGACAAAACATTTTACCAATAATCTTTATCTCGATTATAATCAAGGACTAAAAGGTAATTTTGAGTTGGAGCATTATGCTCGTGCGCAAGGGTATGCGGCAGGTGCGACAGGTGGCCTCCCTGTCAATTTGAACCTTGCTTCTCTCCCGCGCGAGGCAAAGCGGTTGCATGGAGCGCAGGGAGGTGTCAAGCAGGTAGCTTACCACCTAACTCCAACATTGTTGCAGATGGCTTATAGCTCTGTTGATATAGCTGGAGCCGCAAGAGATCTTACCTCGCTGCTTTCAGAGGGAATCTCCCCGTACTCTTCATACCATTTAAAAACTTTAGCTTATGAATATTATATAGCTCATAGGCTAGACGTGTTTTGTGGTTTAGATATGACGGGCGTCGGTCACCCTAAGTTAATTCCGCCGGAGTTAGTAAGTGATATTACAATGTATGCTGAAATGGCTACTAATTCAGGTTGGAGTGAGCAGAATTTTCCAAATGAAATGTCGAGTCTTAGAAGTAATCCAGCTATGTGTCTACAGGAGAATTTGGGTGCTAGTGGTTCGACGACGAATATGCTGCAACCACTTGCAGATAGTATCAGTGGAATAGGAGGTGGTTTTATTCCAGCACTTCCATCCCAATACTCTAAGTGCATAACTAACCTCGGTAGGACAAAGCCTGTAACTACGTTTTCCCAGGATCTAACGTCGGATGTTCCGCTCTCTCAGGTAATGTTATTCAAAGCTATAGATACAGAGCTTAGACTATCTGAATTGGGGCAGTTAGGCACTGTTGTGAATTACCTTGACCTGCTTCGAACAATTAACCCGCTGCCCGGAGATCAGCTGCAAATTGTTTATCCTAAAGGAAAAGTTGACCCAACTAATCCGGTGGGAGGGCTAAATCAATGTTTCGCATATACAGGTACAGCTACTGCTGCTTCTAAGCTTGAGGAGCTTTATCAGAGAAACCCTATTGAGCATCCTGGTATGGTTACAATAACATTATGGAAAAAATTTATAGGATGTACATTACCCGGTGAAGGAACAGTTTGTCAGGCTACTAAGCCTAGGTAGTCTTACTTTATTACTACTAGTCGTGCCTCTTATGGCAGAGGAGGGCAGGGATCTTAATTTTTACCGGAAAGATTATGCAAAGTCGCCACTTGAATCGAAGGAGAGCGGCTTTACAGAGTTTGATAGTAAGGGTAAAGCCTCGGACAAGGCGGGATCTTCAGGCAGCGAGGCTGCGGATACAAATCACACACCTACACCTATCCCAACGCCAGCTCACCTTGGGGCCCCAAGAAAGATTTTAGCGCTTTCTCTTATATTAAACATTACGGATCAAGAGCATGCTAACATGATGTTCCAAAAGTTGAGCGAGCTTCTTAAATACTCCGGAATAAAGTTGAGTATGCTATATTTAATCGGTGATAAGCCCTGGCTGGTAAGGGAGTCTCAATTAATTAAAGGGTTAGATGCGAAGGGGTATCTGATTAAATCCTATCCTACAGCACCTCCAGGTTTTCCAATCTCTAAGTCCCCAACCTGGGTGCTGCATGCTGCAGAAGGGGAGATCCTGTTAGAGGCCATGCCTAACCCGATAGGATATTTTGATTCAAATGCAAACTTTTATCCTGGGGATCTTGATCCGAATGAAGCCAAGACAACCCTCAAGGATGTCCGTGACAAACGCAAGCAGGAGTTTTTGGAGAAGAAGGAGCGTAAGCAGCGGCAGACACCACATTGATTGAATGACCTTTTCAATTCCCTTGCATTCCGCTATTCTAGCACCCTGGGACGGCAGAGCTCCAGCTCCGCAATTTTCGAGGCCCCATCATTTTTTTTGCGGAGCTGGAGCTCTGCGGTCCCAGGGGACGTATGTACAATCCTAAACTCCATTTCTACTTCTGCGGCATCGGCGGCTCCGGCATGTCCGGAATAGCTGAAGTCTTGTTAAACTTGGGATTTAAAGTCAGTGGATCCGATCTAAAGATTAATAACTCTTGTAAGCGGCTAGAAAAAATAGGTGCGAGAATCTTTACAGGACATGCAGCTTCAAATCTTCCAACAGACGCATCATTACTTGTGTTTTCAAGCGCAGTGCAGACTACCAATCCTGAACTAGTTGAAGCCTCACGCCGCGGCATCCCGATAGTTCGCCGTGCCGAAGTACTGGCTGAGCTAATGCGGCTTAGGTTTGGGGTTGCCGTAGCCGGTTCTCACGGCAAGACCACCACCACCAGTATGATTGCTACAATTATGGAGGCTGGAGGACTTGATCCAACAGTTGTCGTAGGTGGATGTATACAATCAATGAGTAGCGGAGCCAGGCTTGGAAAAAGTGAGTACTTAGTAGCTGAGACAGATGAGTCAGATAGAAGCTTTCTCTTGCTTAAACCGACTTTAGCAGTAGTAACGAACATAGATGCGGAGCATCTGAGTGCTTACGACTCGCTACGGCAGCTTGAGGAGTCTTTTGAGCAGTTTGTAAATGCGGTTCCGTTCTACGGACTTGCGGTTTTATGTATAGACGATCTGAAAGTTAGAGATCTAGCAAAACGATATACTCGCCGCCAAATTACATACGGCTTCTCCTTAGACGCGCAGCTTAGAGCGGGGGATACAGAACAGGATCACGGTACCTGCAGAACCGTCGTGTATAGAGGCTCTGAAGTCTTATTCCCACTTGCCTTGCCGATTCCAGGTCGACATATGGTTCAGAATGCTTTAGCGGCAATAGCCGTTGGGCTCGAATTCGGTATTGATAAGAATAAAATCAGAGACGCCTTAGAGAATTTCAAAGGGGTCGAGAGACGCATGGAATTAAAAGGTGAGGTCAACGGCATAAAGGTTTTCAATGACTATGGACACCACCCAACAGAGATTAAAGCAACTTTAGCTGGACTAAAGGCCGGTTGGAAGAATGCAACTAATCGAATCTTTGTAGTCTTTGAGCCGCACCGCTATACTCGCACTAGGGACTGCTTTATAGATTTTATCACAGCCTTTCGAGATTGTGATGAATTGCTCCTCGCTCCAATATATGCAGCCAGTGAGGAGCCGATAGCAGGGATAACTTCTGAAAGGTTATATGAGGCTATAGATCATCCAGCCAAAGTGAATCTCCCTGCGCTTAATAATGCCAGCCAAATTATATTACCAAAGGCAGTTAGTGGTGATATAATCGTATGTCTTGGCGCAGGTCCTATAGGCGGATTGCCGGATGAGATAATCGCAGCTCTGCAGCAGAGGAGGGTGGCAGCCTAGTGCTTCGCCAAATAAGTTTTTTCACGTATGGCGCGCAGCGTTGCCCCAGATTGGCACGCCTCGGAAGGAGGAAATCCGCAGCAATACTGGAGTATTGCGAGGATTTTCCGACTGAGAAGCGTGACAAGGTGGGGCAACGATGTGATGCTAGACGTGAAAAAACTTATTTGGAGGAGCACTAGTAGAGAGTAACATAAGTTTTTTACTGGGACCGCAGGCTTCCAGCCCACTACGCAGCGGCAGTAGATTCGTTTGCGGGCAAGATGCCCGCGGTCCCAGTGTGGGATTACTAGATAATATATATAGAATTAATGAATACCTCTGAATTACAATCATCTGATCTCCCAGGCGGCGCCATAAAAATATCCTCTGATACTAGAGCAGCAAACTTAACTACTTTTTCTATCGGAGGAGCTTTAAAATGTTTAATTGAGGTATCCTCTCTTGAAGCCGCCTCGACATTGTATCGGAGAATCAGCGCTGCTTCTCTTCCCGTCAAATTTTTAGGGGCAGGTAGTAATCTCTTAATACCGGATGCCGGTCTAGATATCCCTGTTATAAGATTGGGTAGGCAGTTTAACTACTTTAAGCCCATAGCAAGCGGCATTTTCGAGGTCGGGGCAGCTACTTCCTTGATGAGGCTTTCCCGAACCTTGTCCGAAGAGGGTTTTTCAGGAACCGAATTTGCAGGCGGCATACCGGCTTCGATCGGTGGCGCGCTGCGTATGAATGCCGGTGCTCACGGGTCAGAGGTTTGTAATGTTCTTGAAGAGGTTACCTTTGTGCTTTCGCAGGGTGAGGTAGTCTCAGTAAAAGCAAAGGAGCTCAGCTTCTCCTATCGATATTCCTCAATACCTAAAGAAGCGCTAATAACTTCAGCGAAAATCCGGTTAGCAGCAGGAGATCGGGAAAGATCTCGACAAAAACGACAGGAATACCTGGTAGAACGAAAAAGTCGCCAGCCCTTAAATATGCCCTCGGCGGGCTCCGTCTTTAAAAATCCGGATGTCAAAAATAGCGCCGGACGGCTGATTGATCAGGCAGGGCTTAAGGGGAGTGTGGTTGGAGGAGCAAAGGTATCAGAGCTTCACGGAAACTGGATTGTTAATCCTTTGCGGACTGCTTTAGCAGCTGATGTTGAAGCATTAATTAAGCTCTGCCAGGAGCGGGTGCAGCAAGCTAGCGGAATTAAGCTTGAGGCAGAGATTGTTAGGTGGTAGTAGAGATTCTATGCGTTACGTTTTATTAGCAGGCATAGTTCTCATAGCAATTACCACACTCTGGTTAAAGCCATTATCTCGTCAAACCCCTGAATACCTTTTGGACTCACTCAGCTCTAGTCTTGATGACCTCTTTTATACGAAGGAGGTAAGGTTCGATCCTGAACTTAAAGAGGAAAATTCTACACTTAGGGATCTACTACCGCTTCATTCTTCAACTGCTTGGTGGCTAATGAACGGCTCAACTATATCCGCTATCTTAACCCAGGATGCCAGAGTCCAAGCAGCTAATGTAGGACGGTGTTGGGGTAAGCTTTGGGGGTGTTTTGAGATTAAGATTACTTTAAGGGAGCCTGCCTTCGTTGCAGAGCTTGATGGCACAAGCTGGATTATCGGCAAAGATGGGGGATTTTTGAAGCCCGCCAGTGCAGCCGATTTAAATGTGTTGCCACTAGTCAGCGGCTTGGGCTCTGACTTGCAAGGGGTAAAGAGTTGGCTAGATTACCTGAACCGTGTCCTGCCAATAGTTCAGTCAGAATCAGGATTGACTGTAAGGTCAATTAAGCTAATGAAAAATGGGGAGCTCCTTCTCTCCTTTAGAGAGGGGAATTTTACCGCACGCTTTGACTATGTCGTCGATGACTGGGCGCGCCTAAAAAATGAGGCATCCCGACTTAGACTCTTAGTTGCTGAAATGAAAGGGAATATTTCGACAGTCAGGGAATTTGATCTGGCTTACGATCGGTTAGCAGTAGCAAAGATCGGACCGCAGCAGGAATAGGCTTATCATGGATATGTATAATATTAGCACTCTCATTGTTTGAACCTCGATCTGCTCCGTTATTCCCTAAACGGTAGGCCTGAATAATTATAATTATCTCTTGAATTCATCCTACACTCCGCTTATCTTTAGTGATATGGCTGGACGTAATCAAATAGTAGTTGGACTAGATATCGGCACCACATCTATAAAAGTTGTTGTAGCAGAGGTTCTCCCGGAGCATAAGCTGAGTGTTATTGGTATAGGAACTGCACCATCTAGCGGATTGCGAAAAGGTGTAGTCATTAATATCGAAGCTACGGTCGTGTCGATTGCAAAAGCAATTTCTCAGGCAGAGACTATGTCTGGCTGCGAAATTAAATCAGTTTTCGCCGCCATCTCTGGATCTCATATAAAAGGCTTCAATAGTCATGGAATTGTAGGTATTAAGCATAAAGAGGTTAGTAAGGTTGATGTAGAGAAAGTGATCGAGGCAGCCAAGGCAGTTGCTATCCCGATGGATCGGGAGATATTACATGTTTTGCCTCAGGAATTTATAATAGATGAACAGGACGGCATTAAGGAGCCGGTTGGAATTTCTGGGGTGCGATTAGAGGCTAAGGTGCATATCGTTACCGGATCGGTAGCAAGTGCTCAGAATATTGTAAAATGTGCAAATCGTTGCGGCATTACTGTGCATGATATCGTTCTTTCCGGCATAGCTTCTGCAAAAGCGGTGCTCTCTGCTGAGGAGCAGGAGCTAGGTGTTTGCTTGGTAGATATAGGTGGTGGGACCGCCGATCTAACCGTCTTCCATGGCGGGGCTGTAAAACATGCTGCCGTAGTGTCAGTGGGTGGAAATCTTATTACTAATGATATAGCAGCTGGCCTTAGAACACCTTTAGCCGCAGCTGAGGAGATCAAGTGTAGGTATGGAACTGCTTTAGTAAGTTCAGTAAGCAAAGATGAAACTATAGAGGTGCCATCTACAGGCGGACGTTCAGCCCGTGTATTATCTAAATTAGTGCTTTCAGAGATAATTGAACCGCGAGCGGTAGAATTACTAACTTTAGTGCATCGTGAGTTAATCAGATCCGGATGTGATGAATTTCTTACCTCCGGACTAGTACTTACAGGAGGATCGGCTAGCCTAAGAGGTGTTGCAGAGGTAGCGGAGCAGGTCTTTAATCTGCCTGTCAGGATTGGAAACCCTGTAGGAGTTGGAGGGCTGACCGATCTAGTCTCCTCACCAGAATACGCAACTGCACTTGGTCTTGTATTGTATGGGGTTAATAGCCCTGCATTAGGACGGCACAGGGGGCACTCTGTTGTAACCAGGTTCACCCGAAGTGTGGCCAACTGGTTTGGCGAGCATTTTTAGAAGTGGAATATCGCTAATCTCAATAAATTCTCTTTACTTTTCTATAAAATAAGTTAAATTAAGTTTAAATGGCTTAAAGCTAGCCTGAAACAGAGAGGGGTTGTATTATTCTAGCAATTTTAGGTTACAACTCTATTTATTTTTTACTCTAGGAGAGCTAGAGTGTACCGATCAGCTATACGCTACTGATCGAGTTGCGCAGATTTTAAATTTGTATTTTGAGAGGGTGGGATAATGGACGAAAAAGAAAAATCATTAAAAGTTGGAAGCGAACGTGCCAATATCAAAGTTTTTGGTGTTGGAGGTGCTGGAGTCAACGCTGTCAACAACATGATAAAGAGCGGACTTGACGGTGTAAATTTTTATGCAGCCAATACAGATGCGCAAGCTCTCAGCTCAAGTCCAGTTCAGAATAAGGTTCAGTTAGGAGAGGAGGTTACGCGTGGTTTAGGTGCAGGAGCTGATCCGGATGTAGGATTTGCTGCTGCTAAAGAGAGCGCTGAGGGTATTCGCAAGGCGCTAGAAGGTGCCGACATGGTGTTCGTAACCGCGGGCCTTGGTGGTGGTACCGGAACGCTTGGTTCGTCAGTAGTAGCAGAGATCGCCAAGGAGATGGGAGCCCTCACGGTTGGTGTCGTAACAAAGCCGTTCATGTTCGAAGGTAAGCGCCGTATGCGGAATGCAGAGCGTGGCTTAGAGGAGTTAAAGAAACATGTTGACACTTTAATTACCATCCCAAATCAGAGGCTCCTTTCTGTGGCAGGACGGAACACCTCCTTGCTTGAAACTTTTAGGCGTGCCGATGATATTCTTTATCAGGCTGTTAAGGGCATCTCCGATCTCATTATCTGTGAAGGTCTAGTAAACGTTGACTTTGCCGATGTGCGCGCAGTGATGAGCGAGATGGGCATGGCCATGATGGGGACGGGTGAATCGTCAGGCGAGAATCGCGCAATAGAGGCCGCTGAAAAAGCTGTTTCTAGCCCACTGCTTGAGGATATCTCAATTCATGGTGCCCGCGGAGTGCTTATCAATGTTACCGCTTCTCCGGATGTTACACTGCAGGAAGTTAACGAAGCTGCAGAGCTTATACATGCTGAGGCGCATGATGAAGCTAATATTATCTGGGGTATGGTTATTGATCCGAACATGGAGGATAAAGTTCGGATTACAGTTATTGCAACCGGCTTTGGAGATAAAGCCTCTGATGACACAACTGTTACTATGGCTTCGGTCAGTGGTGGTAGTTCCTCAAAAGATGGACATAGCCTAAGCAGTTCATCTCGCATCGAGATCCCTTCTTTCGCAAGAAAAGATAAGCCGATCCAGAGCGGCGAGGTAATTAAACTTAAAAAGCTCTCACTTCTTTCAAGCTCAGAGGATGAGGAAAAGTTTGAGATACCTACGTTTTTAAGAAAACAGGTAGACTAGTCGAAGTAAGATAAATTATTGTATACTGGGACCGCGGGCATCTTGCCCGCATACGTAGCGGGCAAGATGCCCGCGGTCCCAGTGAGCTAGTATTTTTAGAGCTCCTCTACTCTTTGACCTTCTCACTCATTGCGCTGCGGATTGCAGATCTAAGAATTATGCTGCGCTTCGCTCCATCTGTAACCTCTACGAGATTGTCATAAAGCTTGGAGTCGACGAGTAAGGCTCCGATCGTGCCGCTTCCATTGGCTAGCGCCTCAGAGGCGCGTTTGAAGTTGTCTGCAGACTGGTTAAGCTTTAAAAGAATCTCTTCGATCCCCTGATCGGATTTCGTGTAGATCAGATCGTGCACTAGTCCGTCTCCGCTCTTAACCTGAGCTGCTATATCTGAGATATGTTGTGAAGTTGCAGCAAGGTTTTTAGAGGCCTGATCTAGCGAAATTAAGAGCTCTTTTCCCTTAGGATCATATACTAACTGGTGCAGTAGTCCGTCCCCTGTCTTGATCTCTTTGACTACGGAACTTACATCATTAGCTGTGCTCTTTAGATTCCCGATAATATCGTCAGCGTCCTTCTTCGAGTAAAAGAGACGATGCGCTAGACCATCACCTTTTTCTATCTGTTTGGCTAGTTTAGAGAGTCCGGCTGCTGCTTCGCTGATATCCCCAAGTGTAGTGCTTTTAAGTTCGCTTGCTACTGACTTAAAATCAGAGGACATATTAGCGATATTATCAACTACAGCGCCTGCCTTTTTTAAAACCTCTGAGATATCCCCTGGCTCACTACTTTTA
Organism: uncultured Bdellovibrionales bacterium; assembly: GCA_964556665.1. GTDB lineage: Bacteria > Bdellovibrionota_C > UBA2361 > UBA2361 > CAZKXU01 > CAZKXU01. The sequence continues at coordinate 34,039 of CAZKXU010000026.1, forward strand.
ATCTCTGACCCTGGCGGGAGCTGGTCTTTATGCTGACCTGCCATAATTGAAACAAATTTATCACCAAGTAAACCCTGCGTCTCGATAGTCACTATGGAGTCGTCACGCAAACGGTCTAGGTAGTTCTCATTAATAAGTAATTTTACATGCACGCGCGGATCGGAGAGTTCCTTAGAAAACCCGATATGTGAAACGCGACCAATCGAGATGCCTCCCAGTCTGACCGGGGCCCCTTCGGCTAAGCCGCCAACATCGGAAAATGTCGCTGAATACTGCTCTTGATCGCTAAAGATTTGACGATCTTGGCCCATAATCCAAACACTGGCCGCAAATAGGATTAGAGCCACTATGATAAATATACCAGCGCTAATTTCATGACGAACTTTCATAATGTCTATATTAAAGACTCACTTGGTCCAGGGCAGCTAGTTCTCTTCTCGCCACTCCCCTTCAATAAAGCTGCGGAGCGCTTCACTTTGTAAAACTATCTTGGCAGCTGGACCATCTGCTGTAATCTCTCCATTATTGATCAGAATAAAACGATCGGAAACCCGCTTTGCTGAGGCTATATCATGAGTTACCATAATAGCCGTCATTCCGTAATCGTTCTTCAGTTTTATTATAAGGTCATCAATTAGACGTATTGCAGAGGGATCGAGCCCGGTGGTCGGCTCATCAAAAAGCATAATCTTAGGCTCACTCGCTAGGGCGCGAGCTAAGCCAACTCTTTTTTTCTGGCCGCCCGATAATTGTGAGGGAAATTTAAGGCCTATGCCAGGCAACCCAACGATCTCAAGCTTTTCATTTACTATTTTTGAAATCTCATCTTCAGAGAGATCCTTAGCTTCGTGTAAGCCATAGGAAACATTGTCATATACAGATAAGGAATCAAAAAGTGCTGCGCCTTGGAAGAGCATTCCAATGCCACGTCTATAATTAATTAATTCATCGCTGCTCAGCTGCTTAGGATCGTTGCCCATAACTTTAACCGATCCTGCGGAGGAGAAGATAAGACCGATTATTAATTTTAGAATCATTGTTTTTCCGCTGCCGCTAGGCCCCAAGATAGTGACTGCCTCACCAGCATTAATACGGAAAGAGAGATCGCGATGGACCTGGAATGAGTTGAAACTTAGAGCAACATGCTCAAATTCTATGATCGGTGTAGTGCTCATATTAAACAGCCACCTATTCGCATAGTGCGGCCTAAGTCGGCTAGAAAAAATAAATGTCACAATCTGCATCTCATCCATGGGGCATCTTTGAATTTTTTTAGGTGGGGAAAATCCTCGATATAGTCATGCTATGTCTGCGGTTTTCCCCACCTAAAGAAAATTCAAATCTGACCCATGTCTGAG
>CAZKXU010000027.1:0-34806 GCA_964556665.1 uncultured Bdellovibrionales bacterium
TGGGGCAACGATGTGATGCTAGACGTGAAAAAACTTATTTGGAGGAGCACTAGGACCGCGGGCTTCCAGCCCGCAAATGAATTTACTGCAACTACGTTGCGGGCTGGAAGCCCGCGGTCCCAGGATCTTCAGTTAATATTTTTTATACTGTGAACAAGAGTAATCTCTCCGGCATATTTTTAGTTGATAAGCCTACCGGTATTAGTTCAGCTAAATGTCTTTCGTTTATTAAAAAAAATCTAAAAATCGAGAAAATAGGGCATGCCGGGACACTGGATCCGCTTGCAAGCGGTCTTTTAGTCTGTCTTGCTGGCAAAGCTACCCGAGTTGCTTCATACGCTGAGGGTGGAGCGAAGTGTTACTCAGGTGAGATTAAATTTGGTATTACAACAACCACGGATGATATTTGTGGTGAAACTATTAGTAGTAAAGAGGTTAATCTCACTATTGAACAGATAAAGGAGGCTAGTGCTCACTTTATCGGTAGTATCTCACAGATACCGCCGCAGGTAAGTGCGCTTAAAGTAAATGGAGAGCGCGCATATAAGTTAGTTAGACGTGGAGAGTCGGTTGAGTTGGCTGCTAGGAATATAGATATCTCTCAATTTGTAATAGAGTCAGGAAGCAGTATGGACACTGTATTTTTTACAATTCAGTGTTCCAAGGGAACCTATATTAGATCTATTGCTCGGGATCTTGGTGAAATGTTGGGCTGCGGAGCTGCCCTAAGCACATTAAGACGGGAGGGCTCTTACCCCTTTTCTGTCAGTTCTGCTAAGCTGCCTGAAAAGCTCACGCTTGAGGATATGCTGCCTATTGATGCTCTCTTTCCCTCGGTCCGTAAGATAGCGGTAGAGCCTCAAATCTGTGATAAGCTTAAGCACGGTAATAAGTTAGCTCTTGAGGAGCTTTTGAAGAATTTTGAGGAGAGGCAGCTCATATACACAGATCTAAGCGGTAATTTTTGTGGTTTATTAAATAAAGAAGGCTCAGATTGGAACTTCACTGTTAATTTGTAACAATTCAGGCTATCTATTAAACTACTAATTGTCGGTTGTTACCAGGCTATGCGGGCGCGGTTTGATGCGCCTGTGCAGGTATCACATTTTGTTAGGAGAACTTATGCCGTCACTTGTAGTTATCGGAGCACAATGGGGAGATGAGGGAAAGGGTAAGCTCGTTGATTACCTTACCACTCAGGCTGACTATGTGGTTCGTTTTCAAGGTGGGAATAATGCTGGTCATACATTAGTTGTAAATGGTGTGAAGACCAAACTTAATCTTGTGCCCTCAGGCATTCTTCATCCAAAGGTTAACTGTCTTATCGCCTCAGGTGTAGTTCTAAATCCAGAGGTTCTTTTAGAAGAGATGAGTAAGCTTAAGGCCGCTGGTGTGGATGTTTCTCCAAGCAGGTTAGTTCTGGATCGGGAAGCGCACCTAGTACTTGGTTATCACGCTGCTATTGATCAGGCGCGTGAGGAGCTTAAAGGCAAGAATAAAATCGGAACTACCGGACGTGGTATAGGTCCAGCCTATGAAGATCGCGCAGCTCGTTGCGGAGTGCGTGTGGCCGATCTTCTGGCCTTACCGGAGTTAAAGCAGAGACTTCTTCAGGTTATTAAAGAGAGAAATGATTACCTTAAGCATGTATTGCGTAGCTCCATAGTTATTGATTTCGAAAGACAATGGGAGGCGATAGAGTCATTCTCTAAGCAGATTAAACCGTATATAGGCAATGTAAGCGCTATCCTTGGGAAGGCGGTTTCACGTGAGGCACGTATAGTGTTTGAAGGTGCTCAAGGAACCTTATTGGATCAAAGTTTCGGTACTGTCCCGTACGTTACCTCATCAAGCACGATCTCAGGAGCTGTTTGTACAGGAGCTGGAATTGGCCCCAAGCACATTAACTATGTTCTTGGAGTTGCTAAAGCATACTGTACCCGTGTCGGTAGCGGTCCTTTTCCAAGTGAATTAACGGATGCTCTTGGGGATCAGATTAGGGAACGTGGAGCTGAATATGGGACAGTAACAGGTAGGCCAAGAAGGTGTGGTTGGTTTGATGCGGTTGCTATGAGGCGTGCTGCAAGGCTTAACGGCTTAGATTCATTAGCCATAACGAAGCTTGATGTGCTTTCTGGATGTGATAAAGTAAAGATACTGATTAAATATCGCCTGGATGGTGTAGAGATTGATGATATGCCAGCTCTTGCCTCTGAGATCGATAGGGTAGAACCGGTTTATATTGAACTTGCTGGATGGAAAGAGGATCTCTCTTCCATAGACAAATGGCATAAGCTGCCAGCAGAAGCAAAGCTTTATATAACTACGGTAGCAGAGATAGTAGGGGTACCTGTCTCCCTGGTAAGTGTGGGAGCTGAGCGTACAGCAACCTTATTATTAAGCAGCGCCGGATTTTTGCAGAATTTTCTTGGCTAGTTTCTGCACGGGAATTAATTTTTGCAATATCACCGCTTGGGTGACCCGTGCAGAAACTGTTGGGCTCCCTGAGGGTCGCCTAGGGCAGTAATCCGATGCTACATATTAAGCGGCGATTGATGCTCACTCAAATCTTTTCAAAATGTGTTGTTAAGAGTGGATAAAGATTAGACTGATACCATTAGCCAGATTGCTTGCTTATAAACAGTTTATGTCCGAAAGGATTCAAACTAGCGAATTAAGTTATGTTGTATTGAGATGACCATAGAAGCTATATCAAAAATTGAATCGCGCTGCGTTCTTATCGTAGATGATGAGATAAGTATCTGTAAGACCCTTGAGGGGGTTTTTGCGGATGAGGGTATCTATGCTCTGACTGCACAGACAGGTGAGCAGGCGCTGCAGATATTGAGTCAGCATGAGATTAAGCCTGACCTGGTCCTGCTTGATATCTGGCTGCCAGGTATGGATGGTATCGAGACACTCACTAAAATTAAGGAGCATTTTCCAACTCTTCCGGTTGTGATGATTAGCGGTCATGCAACTATAGCTACAGCATTGCGCGCAACTCGTTTAGGGGCCGCAGATTTTATTGAAAAACCTCTGGACCTGAACTCTGTTCTGAGAGCAGCTAATAGGATCTGGAATAGTGAAATTGAGGAGCATATAACTAGGGTGCCTGAGAGTAGCGGCTCCACAGAATCTCCTAGATATGATCTGAATCGTGTTGTTTTTGATACAGGGCATCTCGCCTCAGGAGAGCGGGTTCCTCAACGAACTCTTGCTAGAAAGGCTTTGTTATACGGACAAGGACTACACTCCGGTAAAAAAAGCGGACTCTTATTGGAGCCACTACCAAGTGGATCCGGCATACATTTTGCGCCGATGTCTAGAAACGATCTTGTGCCAGCCCATCTTGATTTCGTCGAGTCCACCGGCTTTGCGACAACGGTTAAGCTCGGGGATGCGCAGGCAGGAACTATTGAGCATATAATGTCAGCTCTGCACGCATATGGAGTTTCTAACCTACTAATCAAGTGCAACGGCGAGGTGCCGGTAATGGACGGCTCAGCGCTTAAGTTCTGTAATTTAATAGAAGAGATAGGACTTGAGGAGCAGTCTGGTGACTGGTTCGAGATAGCTTGTATTAAGCCGCTTCGTTTTAGTAAGGGGGCGGAGTTTATAGAGTTATCCCCTGCGGAAGAGTTCTCGATTGAATATACTCTGGAGTACCCACGACCACTCGGAACTCAACGTATGGTTTTCACCTTGAATAGTCCGGAGCGTTATAAGCGTGAGATCGCCCCAGCTCGAACTTTCGGATTTGTGAAGGATATCGATTATCTGCAGAAGCAGGGGTTAGCGTTAGGCGGTCGTTTTGATAATTTTGTACTATTTGGGGAAGATGGCCCGATCAACTGTGATTTAAGGTTTAGTGATGAGCCGGTTCGACATAAGATCCTTGATGCGATAGGGGATCTTTACCTGCTTGGTCGGAAGATCCGCGGCAAGATTACTGCACGTATGACAGGGCACTCCGATAATATCGCGTTGCTTAAAATGCTTTGGCAGACGGTGCGGGATAGTGCCTAAACATTAATAACTATAAAATCCACGCTTAGTTTTCTTCCCATACCATCCAGCTTCAACGTATTTGATCAGGAGAGGGCAGGGACGGTATTTGTCATCTCCTAGTTCGCGGTGCAGGATCTGAAGTATAGAGAGCAGGGTATCCAGTCCAACAAAATCGGCGAGAGCCAAGGGGCCCATGGGCTGATTGGTTCCAAGCTTCATGGCGTTATCAATATCTTCTGCTTTTACACCCTCCTGCAAGAGAAAGATCGCTTCATTAATCATAGGGCAGAGAATTCTATTTACTATAAAGCCGGCGCTATCTATAGCTAGTACCGGTGTCTTTTCAATTTTCTCTACTATGCTTCTGACAGTGCTGTATGTCTCTTCAGCGGTTTGGAGCCCACGAATCAGCTCTACTAGCTTCATGATCGGAACTGGGTTCATAAAATGCATCCCCACAATTAGCTCCGGACGTTTTGTAGACGCGGCTATTTTTGTGATTGAGATAGAAGATGTGTTAGTCGCGAGTATAGCTCCTTTCTTACAGGTACTATCAAGGTCTGTGAAGATTTTAAGTTTTAGATCAACTTTCTCAGTGACAGCTTCGATTACAAGATCAGCTTGTGAAAAATCGGCAAGTGTCTGAGCCGCTTTTAATTTTTGAGTAGACTTTTCCACCTGCTCTTTTGTGATCTTTCCCTTCTCAACCATCTTAGCCCACTGCGCTTTAATGCCTGAGATACCGTTAGTAAGAGAAGTTGCGTTAATATCGTAAAGAAGAGTCTCATACCCGTAGGTAGCCATCACCTGAGCAATGCCTGCACCCATCTGACCGGCTCCTAATACTGCTACTGAATTGACTGAACTCATAATACGCCCCCTTAAAACTGTTTTATGGAACTCAAAAAGCGAGAGTTATATTTATCTCAACATTTTTAGCGCTAACCTTGATGAAGAGTGATAGCGCCCTTGAAACTACTTCAAATACCATGTATATCAGATGTCTTGCAACTATATAACTTTATTTAAGAAAATCCATGTTTCGATTTGTCGCACGAGATCTTGCTATCGATTTAGGAACCGCTAATACGCTCATTTATGAGAAAGGGACAGGAATCGTTCTGAACGAGCCCTCAATAGTGGCAGTAAAAACTAGCGGAGAAAGAAAGGAGCCTGTGGCCTACGGAGCCGAGGCTAAGATGATGCTTGGAAGAACTCCGGAAGGAGTAAAGGTGATCCGTCCGGTTAGGACAGGGGTGATTGCTGACTTTGAAGTGGCAGGCATGATGCTCGATAACTTTTTAGGTAAAGCACGAAAAAATTCAAGAGCTGTGTTTAGGCCACGAATTATCGTAGGTGTGCCTAGCGGTATTACCGAGGTTGAGAAGAGAGCCATTCGTGATTCAGTGGCTAACTCTGCCAGGGAGGTTAAATTAATCGAGGAGGCAATGGCTGCAGCTATCGGCTGCAATCTGCCTGTAACTGAAGCACGTGCAAGTCTTATTGTTGATATTGGTGGTGGAACTACCGATGTAGCGGTAATAAGTTTGAAAGATGTCGTTTATTCTGTTTCTCTTCGGCAGGGCGGCGACTCGATGGACGAGGCAGTCATTAACTATATGCGTAGGCGCCATCATATGCTGATCGGTGAAACCACCGCGGAGTTAATTAAGAAAACGATTGGAAGCGCCCATCCGGATTATGATGAACAGGAGATGGAGGTGCGCGGCAGAAGTCTTACCAGCGGCTCACCCGGTTCAATTCTAGTTAAGGGGCTAGAGATTCGTGAGGCTATCAATGAGGTTGTTTCAGCCATAATAGCTTCTATCCGACAAACACTAGAAAATACTCCGCCTGAACTTTCAGGAGATATTATATCAAGCGGCATTGCGTTAGCAGGCGGCGGCGCCTTAGTTAAAGGGCTTGATCGCCGCATTCATCAGGAGCTAGGAATACCAGTTATTATAGCCGATGATCCTTTAGCAGCAATTGTAGTTGGCGCTGGAAAATGCTTGGACAACTCTGAGTTGTATAAAGACGTCTGGTTTTAGTGCACTCTAGTGCAGTGGAACATAAGTTTTTACACCCTACTGGGACCGCGGGCTTCCAGCCCGCAACGAAATGCCAGCTAATTCGTATGCAGGCTAGACGGCGCTTCGCGCCGACTTAAGGAAGCTAACTGTCATAAGCTGCCTGGTAGCAGTGCTGTGCACTGCCCAGGCAAGTCCTGCGGTCTCAGTGATGTGGCGAGCTGCTATTATTAAATATAACCTCACGTATAAAGTAAGTAGTAATTGGAAGCACGAGTACAAGCCCCCAAAGGCCAACTAGTTTCCCAGCAAGTGTTAATAGTATCAAGGAAAAGACAGGATTAATTTTTAACTGATGACCATATATCTGTGGGTTAAGAATATAAGCTTCTACCATATGTATTAAGATAATATAACCTGCTGCTAAAAAAGCTAAGGAGATACCTCCATATTGTAATGAAATAACTATTATCGGAGCTGAGCTGATAAAGACCCCCGCAATGGGAATAAAGCTGCAGAGAAATACAATTGTTGAAATAAGAAACATCTCTCCCTTAATACCTAGGAGAATTACTCCGAGTGCTGTCAGAAGGGTGTTTAAAAGCGCGATAATTAACTGTGCCTGTAAGGCCTCTCCCAAAACACTGCCAAAATTTGCAAGTCTCGGAACTAGCTCCTTATAGATTGGACTTAAGCGGCTTTCTGAAAGTTTATGTATACCTATTCTTAAAGCATCAAGGTCGAACAGTATTAAAAAAGAAAATAGAAAAGCTAAGAAAAGGGAGGAGATAATAGATACCATAGAGTTTAAGGTTGCTGATATATAGTGAGGTATTTCAATCTGCCCACCTCCAAAATTGAACATCTGCCAGATCGACTGCACGGTAGGTGGTTCAGTAAAGCCAAGTAGCTCATAAAGAAAAGGAGGCAAAGTGGCAATTGCTGTATTTGCACTAGTTACATGATTAGGAAAGCTCTTTATAAATTCAACGGACTCCTGTTTCACACGCGGGGCACCCAGATAAAGTAAAATAGTTAGTATTATTAAGGTTGCGATGCCCATTAAGCTTGTACGTAAGCGTCGGCTAGGAATATATTCTGAAATTTTCCTGCCAAAGGATTCCTGAATGTAAGCAAAAACAAAGGTGAGAAAGATTAAAAGGAAAAACTGCCTAAGTGTGAAAGCGATTAATACAACCACACTCCATATAAATGATTTTTTAAGAATCTGTTCCCAATTAGTGCTCATGCGTGTATCCATAATGTATAGTATTATTATAATAAATTAAGGAAATCAGAAATATGGTAACGTTCTATTACAAGATTTGCATGATAAGGCATATTTTTCTTGAAATATTCTCAACGTCGGAATATAGTAAAAGCATATGGATAAAAAACTTTCCTGGGAGGAGATTAAGCAGCTTTACGATCAAGAATGGGTCGAGCTAATCAACTACGATTGGTCTGAGGAAGAGATAGATCCGAGAGCGGGAGTTGTTCGCATTCATGCCAAAAACCGTGAAGAGTTTGATGAGCTTGTAGGAAAAGATCCTCCTTATGATTCAGCCTACGTTTATGTTGGCGAGCCAGAGGTTCCGGCAAATAAAATCTTTAATACTTTCCGTTCAATTACAGTCAAACCTAATGCGTGAATTTCGGTTTAATCCCGACTCCAAAACTCCTCTAGTACAGGCATTAGTGGTCGGTCCCAAAGCTGTAAGAAGGATCCGTCTAATTTTTGATTCCGGTGCCGAACATACACAGATACATACCAAAGTTATGAATTATATCGGCTATACTAAGGACAATAGTATTGCTACAGCAGTGGTAAGCGGCGCCACTGGTGATGAGCAGGAGGGATTTATTATTAGAACTGAAAAGCTGATCGTCCTTGGGAGGAAATTTACTGATCTATCTATTGCTTCTTTTGACTTTTCTCACCTAACTAGCAGATTCAATATAGATGGGCTTCTAGGATATGATCTTATTCGTTTATTGCATTTTGAAATGAATGGGCCTAAGGGGATACTAAAGATCTATTAAAGGATGCTTCCAGTAACGACCTTGGAGCATTTTAATTGATTAATTTAAGTGGCAGTCATGCTTTGAAAGTAGGGCTCTCAGAGAGCTATTGCTTGCCAGTGTTTAAAAAGCCCTCTCTTATCAAATGCTGGCGCATATGCTCCAGGGTAAATCCTTTTTTCTGTGCTACCCGTTCAGAATGACTTGATGTCGCTATGCCTGGGACAATTTTATGGGTTGGATTTCCATCTTTAAATTCCACCATAAGCGATTGGCCGATTCCTCGTTCCTGAAATTCTTTAACTAGGTCATGACGATGGCTGATGAGAATTGTACTGACCTCTTGTAGTACCATCCCATCTAGAATCCGACGAGAATGCTCATATCCCTCGCTGGTACTAGTGCCTTCCCCCAATTCATCAAATACATTAAGGCGTCGTCGTGACCTTTCAAAGAATATATCACGTGATCTTTCGAGCTCAACGCCAAATCGCCCGTCAGCATTATCGCTAGAGCCGTTTTCCACAAATTGGTAACGAATTTTATCAGCAATGCCCACGGTTGCAGATTCTGCCGGTACCGGACCACCGGCTTGCGCTAACAGTTGTAAAAGTACAATGTCCTGTGCATAGGTACTTTTGCCACCACTATTTGGACCCGTCATAAAAGTTAGACCGAATTCACCAAGATCCACGTCATTTCCCACAAAACTTGGATCCTTATACAATATTGGGCTACGCATTCCTTTGGCTTTAAGGAAATGATGGGAGGCGTTTACTACTGTAGGAAGCACCATTGGAATTCGGGCATGCTCCCAAAATCGAAGAAAACCTAGAAGCTCTCCGAGCCTACTTATGCTTTCAAGTGCTGAGCTAAATCTTCCATCTTCCAGTAATAAATCACGGTAGGGGTTGTGTACTGTCCTATGATCCACAAATGGCTTACTGCCAAATGCATGAAAAAATGCACCGGCAGCGAGAAACATGCTGGAGATTGCGAGAGAAGAAATGACTTGAGGTGATTCAATTGGGAAAAATCTCTGGCCAAAGAAAACCCGACTTGCGAAAGCGACTAAGGGGAGGCAAAGAATAAAAGTGCCACGATAAAATGGAATAGGGTAAAATCGCCAAGTATGCTCGTCTTTATTAATGTCAGATGGTGGCTTTAGACCATCAAAGGTTCGGACTATTCCTTCTTTCATTAGACGGTAGGCGAGGCTATCCCGTAATGCTTCAACATGATCGAAGGCAACTTTTAGATAGCTGGATCTAGGTTTAGGAATTTTGCTGATACCATCAACCATTCCTCGAATAACTCCTTGGATGTCACGAAGCCAGCTATAGCTCACATTTGCACTCAGTCTGTTATTCAAAAGAAGAAATAGATCTTTTTCCCGCCTACAAAACTGTTTCCAGAAGTGTTCACATGCTTGCCTAAGTTCACGGTTTTCTTGTAATTCACGTAATGCGTCCTGCCTGGCGTTTATAACAACGGGGGACGTGTTAGGTTGTAAAAGAACTCTGAGCGCAACTAGCTCACCAAAATGGCTGGCACCAGGTGGAGAAATTAAGGGTACAAGCTTTCCAATCTCTATTGCTTTTAAGGTGGCAAGGTCAACGGTTTTTGATTCCAAAACTGGAATTGCTGCAGCAGCTTTGAAAGTGAGCTGATCATTCCAATCATGTTCAACTATTTTTGCCCTTTTATCTTGAAGAAGATCGATTAAAGGGGTGTCCGGAGATTCGAAGTGGAACTTTAGTGCGGCAGATCTAGATTTTGGGGAAGATTCTTCCTCTAATGAAACATTTGCAATCACACGCTTAACTGGAAGAGCGCAACCGTACAACTCGCTCCTAGGCAGCACACGTTGTGGTGAAGATAGGCCATCTCCAGTCGCTGATGGAGGGCCATCTGCTCTTTCATCTCTCTGATCTTGGACCGGCGAATCACCGTGAGGTACTACCATAAAACAACTCTGTGGACAACATGAGAGGGTCCATTATAGCAGTTACTGCTTGTCTTTGAAAGTGTAGGTAAGGGTCTGTGCAAATTGGAATTCTTCGACGGAATCATCAATACTCGGCTTAGTGCATGATGCCTTATGATGATTTATTGCATGAGGTGTATTTATGGATGAATTTTTTAAGTCTTATTTAGTTTCCGAGAAGGAGGCAGCCACCTTACTTGGATTTACGCCACGGTTTTTGCAATCAAGGAGACTCCGCGGAGATGGGCCGCAGTTTGTTAGAATCAGCAGCAGAGCCGTGCGCTATCGTGTCAAAGATCTTCAGGAATGGGTTGAGAATCGGCTAAGAGTGAATAACAACAAACTCCTAGGCGGTTCAAACTGAAATTAGGTTTTATATTTTTCAACCCGGCTTCCGGTTCGTTCCGCTGGTGACTTTTTGGTGACTCTCACTACTCTGCTGGAAAGTTCGTCCCTCTAACTACCTGATTTTCTTCTGAGCCGCGATGGAATCGAACCATCGACCCACTGGTTAAAAGCCAGTTGCTCTACCGACTGAGCTAGCGGCCCGAATTGACCTAAAAATGTATTATTTTTGAGCTAATTAGTCAATTCGGGAGAATTTTTCACACTCTCTTAGCCACGCCGGATCAGTCTTTAGCTTTATCCACAGTTCTTTTACTGGAAGATCCAAATAGCTCACCAACTACATCGCTAAAAGCATCTTTAAAACCAGTTACTACACGCTCAAAGATTGACTTGCCGTCCTTATATAACGCTCGAAAATTATCAACAAAATCCCCAACCTTATCTCCAAAGGTACTTCTTTTCTTTTTGGGCGGTGTTTCTGTTACAGGTTTTTCGATGTTTGGATTAAGAAGTGGATCTGTTGAGGTGATTGGACTACTGTTAACATCGCCTCTTTCCAGGAGTGAAGTTACGACACCTAGTAATGCTTGCGTCAATGTCGTCAAGGTATTTATTAAGGTTGAGATCTGATTCTGCTGTTGAGGATAGTAGCCTCCATCCGAAAAGCCAGGTAGGGGGTTAAAATTATCATAGTATCCTGCCAAGTTTTTTGTTTGCATTTCAGAGGCAACATGGTAAGCACCGTTCATTTGAGCTGCAGACTGTGAAAGCTCAGCCGCACCAATTGAATTAGTCATAATATATTCTCCATAATTAATAATTTAAAAATGAGGTGAAGAAATTCACCACATAATTATGGATTCGATTCATATGATGATTTGTTGCTTAGATATATTAACAATTATATTTTTGTAATCTATGAATCAGGGTAATTTGTTGAATTTCTTAATGATACTTGCGCTTTTTGAATTACACATTAAATCGGAAGTGCGCGACATCTCCATCCTGAAAAACATACTCTTTCCCCTCAGTTCTCATCTTTCCCTGTTCACGTGCTTTGACCTCGCCCTGACAGGAGATGTAGTCGTCGTAGCCGATAATCTCAGCGCGGATAAAGCCACGTTCAAAGTCAGTATGGATCTTTCCAGCAGCCTGAGGGGCTTTCGTCCCTGCAACTACCGTCCAGGCATGAGTCTCCTTTGGGCCGGCCGTAAAAAATGTTCTAAGATTTAAGAGTTTGTACCCTGCGATAGATAATCGATCCAAACCGGAGAGCTCAACTCCTAACTCTGTAAGGAAACTTTTCCGTTCATCAGCTCCAAGCTCGGAGAGCTCAGCCTCTACCTGACCGGAGATTATAACTAGGTCTGCGTTATGAGACTGCGCATAATCATAAACCTTATCGACATAGTGGCTCCCGCCTGCTTTAGGAGTATGGTTAAGATCGGCCTCCGCAACATTTGCGACATAAAGTGTCGGCTTAGCCGTGAGGAGCTCCCGCATAATTTCATGCAGCCTCTCCTCCGCTACCTCCATGCTAAATGTACGAGCCGGCTTACCGGAGCTTAGATGTTTTTCAAGACCTACTAAAATCTCATAGTCTAGTTTAGCATCCTTCTCACCGGTCTTAGCAATCTTCTCTATTTTAGAGATCTTCTTTGATATGGAATCTAGATCGGACAATGCGAGTTCTGTATTAATTGTCTCTATATCACGGATCGGATCGACTGACCCTTCTACATGGATAATCTCCCCATGATCAAAGCAGCGCACCACATGAGCCACAGCATCTACTCCGCGGATATGACCTAAAAACTGGTTACCCAGTCCTTCACCCTTGGATGCTCCTTTAATAAGCCCTGCAATATCCACAAAGGTAATCTGAGTTGGTACGATCTTCTCTGATTTGTTTATCTCAGAAAGTTTAAAGAGTCTCTGGTCAGGGACTGCTACTGCCCCTGTATTAGGCTCAATAGTACAGAACGGAAAATTAGCGCTAGCAGCCTTAGCAGATGTTAAGGCGTTAAAAATAGTAGACTTCCCTACGTTTGGAAGCCCTATAATACCACATGTAAATCCCACTTACTTTTCTTTTGGAAAATAGAAAAGTAGGCAAAAGAAAATCAACCGAGGAGCGAATTGCATACTTTTCTTGAAAAATTAAGAGGTTGAGTTTAACACTTCTGTAGTTGTGTTGCAATGAGTTGGGTATGCGTGTGCCCTTACGTTTTACATAAATTCTACTAAATGTTATGATATACGTCGGTTATCCATAGTCGTTCTTTAGTTTAAAATTACCTATATGAGTTCAATCTTAACAGCTGGTCCTAGTACCGCAAGAAATTCACTTTGTTCATTATCCGTACCACTTCTTCCTGGTGGGCGTATGGATTCTCAGGTCGCGCCGCCTCATTTTTTTTCCGGTAAAGCTCTAAATGCAGCACTCGTTGCCGCTCTGCTGAGAGAAGGGGATGAAAAGGTTAGATACATTGGAACAGTCAATAATTATGAGCAAAAGGAACTTGCTGATTGGCTAGAAAACAGAGGGGTTACTTTGATTCCTGTCGCAATGGAGAACCAGTTACGTATTGCTACTACGATAATCTCAAAGGAAGCGGCACCTAATGGAGTGACACCTACTCATATCTCTCCTAAGGCTCCAAGGATCACAGATAAGGAGCGAGGTGATTTTGTTACTCGCTTTGGGAACTTTGTTAGTGATGCTCGTATTGCTATAATCGGAGGTTCACTGCCTGATAGGTGTTCAGTTAGTTTATACGCTGATATGATTGAATTGGCAGTCCGGAACAAAAGTGGTGGAAATCTAATGATAATCGTTGACTCAAAAGGAGCCCCTCTAATAGCAGCAGCGAGAGCCGGTGGGGATACAGTTTTAAAGCTAAATAAACAGGAATTAGGAGAGACGTTAAGATTAGATGAAGGGGCTATTAAGGCATTAACAACTGATGGTGTTGCACGACTAGCAACGAACCTAATTAAGATGGGTGCAAAAAATGTAGTTGTAACCGATGGAGCAAATCCGGTGGTTTGGGTGAATGGGTCAGAGAGGTCAGAGGTATTTCAAGTTCCTAAAGTTAACGCCATTAATTCTATCGGCCCTGGAGATGCTTTTGCCGCAGGACTTGCGATTGCTGCGCTTAATGGGAGTAGTTTTAGTGATTGTGTAAAGTATGCAATTGCATGCGGGAGTGCTGCAACCTTGGAGCTGCTGCCTGGGAAGGTTGATAAAGATCAAGTAAGCAGGTTGCAGGCATTATAATTACTGTACTACTCTATTAGTTGCTCCAGTGGAATTGTATGGCCCCAGGAGGACTTGAAGCATTATCTACTTAGGTTCAAGTCCTGGCTTGTGCCATTTTCACTTCGTTTAAATGGCCCCACCAGGACTTGAACCTGGGACCAACCGGTTATGAGCCGGCTGCTCTAACCAACTGAGCTATAGGGCCGCAAATATGATCAAGTTTCCCCCGATCTTTCTACATTAATTTAGTGCATTTACTAAATAAGTCAAATCGTCCGGGTTTATAGTTGAAATACTTAGTATTTGTAAAAAACTCGGTAAAAAACTATACTCTTATTTAATGGCAGAACAGAACAGTCCTTTTCTACAGTCCCTTATTAAGCTTAGCTCCGTGGATAGTTCGATTGGCAGGATCGCGCTAGAAAAAAAACGGTTAAATACTGAATTAGCAAGGAAAAAAGAGGGGTTACAAAAACTTGAAAATGAGCATCGACTAAAGCTTGCTGAGTTAAACGATAGGCGTATTAAGTACCAGAAAGAGGAGAGAATATTAAGAGAGGAGCGGGATAAGTTAACTGAGCGACGAAAGGCGCTGGAGACTCTAGGCAGCTTTAAGCTGCAGCAGGCTGCAGAAAGAGAGATTGATCATGCAGCTAGGCAGATCTCGGAGCGGGAGGAGGCCTTGCTCTCGGTTTTGCAGATTGTTGAGGATCTAGAAAAGGGCTTAAAAGAAACCGAAGAGAGTGTAAAAGCAAGTATGGAAGGTTATAGAGCTCTTGAGGCAGAATCAAAGGAGATCTTTTCAAGATTTGAACAGGATCAAAAAAAGCTAACTGAGGAAAGGGAGCTATATGCCAAAGAAGTTGAAGCTAGACATCTCTCTGTCTATGAGCGTGTTAGGGAACGAAATCCGCTTGACCCCATCGCTAAGATCAATTCCGGCTCATGCTCTCTCTGTTTTATGGCAATAGGGCCGCAGATGACAGTAGAGATAGGTCGCGGACAGAACTTGGTAAAGTGTCCCGGATGTAGTAGAATATTACATGTATAGTGTTTTGGTATCTACTCAATAAGTGTGGGTATTCTCTTTGTCCCAGTCCTCGTCTTTGTCCTTGTCTTCGTCTGAGTTCTTTGCCCTAGCCCTAGTCAACGCGGCGTGGACTGTGAAGAGGGTAAGGATTCCGGACAAGGACAAGGACTGAGACTGGGACTGGGGCTAGGAGATTGCCTCCACTTTTTGAGCAATTACAGAGCTATCTGATAGGCTGATTTACCTAGTTATCTTGAGAGAGAAATCACCAGGATAAGTAGGTAGTTGATCCAATCGGAGGAGTCGAGCGAGTGGTCGCGAGTTGTGGCCAGCAGTGAAACAACTCGAGCTAAAGTCGGGACTTCGTAGGACAGGTTCACCGCTAACGGCGGCCTGGAGTGATTCAGGGAGAGTGCTACAGAAAAGAAAACCGCCCTTCCTAGTCTCTGCTTGCAGGGATGAAGTAGGGTAAGGGTGAAAAGGTGAGGTAAGAGCTCACCAGCAGCATGGTAACATGCTGGCTTAGAAAACCCGAGCCGAAGTAAGACCAAGATCAAAGTTTGGGGTATTTTATGCCGATAATTTCGGCCTGATGAGAAATAAGCTAATCTAGTAGGTCAGCTGATTTTCTTTTGCTTACTTTTTATAAAAGAAAAGTAAGTGGATATCCCGGGTGTTGTCCGCATCTTTAACTTTGGGGTAGTGTCGCTTGAGCTGATCGGAAACGGTTGGCCTAGATGAATGACCGCATAGAGCAGGATCCCGCTTACTGCTTGACTCCTCCGATTTTTTTCTACTATCTGACATCTAAGCCGTACTAACTGTTAGATTTATTGCACTTTTCCCCTAACTGTAATATCATCACCACCAATCGGCGTGACAAAAGAATCGACATTACATAAATACCCATCGCAAGATAATGAGAGTAAGAACGAGCTGCATATTAGCAGCTCTGATCCTAAATTTAATGAGCTTCTAGCGCGCTACAACAATGCCCTAAAGGATAATGAGAATCTGCATGCGCTGCTGGATGACATTTTGTCATCAGCTTCATGGAGAATTACCGCACCATTGAGAAAGCTGATGTCTTTAAAGCGAAGGATCTTCCCGCTTTTTAGATTCGGATCGTATGAGCTTAGTTCGAAGATTGAGAGACATCTTGAGAATAGGGAGGGCAAGCTTGAGATTGTGGGTCCTAACCCGCAGTTAATTTTACATTCATTAACTCCTCTCCCAGCAGGTTTTCTCCTCCTCTCTTTTCAGGCAGACGGACCGTTATGTTTTACTGTGACGTATGATGCAGGAAAAGGTTTCGTTGAGGATAAAAAGAGAATAGTTTTGGTAAAAGATAGCGGTCCTGATTGGATACTCTTAAATATGCCTGCAGGTGTTAAAAAGTTTCAGATTAACCCTTTTGATTCAGGACGTCAGTTTTGCATAAACTCCTTTAAAGCTACGCCGCAGGGAAACATTCAGGCGTTAGCACGACTTGTCTCAAGGCAGCTTTCTTTTAACCCAGTAGTTTTAGCCGCTAAAATTAGACGTGCGGTCGCTGTATTTAGAGATTCAGGTTTAACCGGGCTAAAGATTAAATTATTTTCAGGGGAGCTCACAGGAAACTACGATGAGTGGGTTAAGCGCTATGATACGCTAAGTGAGCAGGATCGTAGTGAGATAAAAAATAAGCTAGCTGGCTTAAAGAAAAAGCCATTAATCTCTGTTATTCTTCCAACTTATAATACTCCGGAGAAATGGCTTAGGTCTGCCATCGATTCTGTTCGGGCGCAGCTCTATACAAATTGGGAGCTATGCATAGCTGATGACGCATCAACCGTCCCTCATGTTCGTACGGTGCTTGAGCATTACAGATGCATCGACACGCGCATTAAAGTTACCTACAGGGATAAAAATGGTCATATCTCAGAGGCTTCTAATTCTGCACTGGCGTTGGCAGAGGGGGAGTATGTTGCGCTCCTCGACCACGATGATGAGTTGACTGAGGATGCGCTTTATATGGTCATTAATGAGATCAATAGCTCTCCGCAGGCAGCTTTGATCTATAGTGATGAGGACAAGAAGACCTCCTTTGGAATGAGGTTTAATCCGTATTTTAAATGTGACTGGAATCCAGAGCTCTTTTTATCACAGAATTTTATCTGTCATCTGACTGTCTATCGTAGAGATATAGTTGAGAGTTGTGGCGGTTTTAGAAAAGGTTTTGAGGGATCACAGGATTGGGATCTGGCTTTGCGGGTAATTGAGAAGATCGAACCTAAGCAGATTAGACATATACCACATATTCTTTATCATTGGCGAGCTGTTGAGGGATCAACAGCTCAGTTTTCAGGGTTTAAGAGCTATGCTTTAAAGGCTGGAGCAAAAGCTGTAGAGGAGCATCTAGTAAGGGTTGGTGAGCAGTCAAGGGTAGAGATTCTAGAAGAGATAGCTCATTATCGGGTTCATTATTCCTTACCTAAGGTACCGCCGCTCGTTAGTATTATCATTCCGACCCGGGATAAAGTTAAAGTTTTGCAGCGTTGCGTAGATAGTATTCTGAAGAAGACAACATATAACAACTACGAGCTATTAATTGTCGATAATGGTAGCATCGAGGTCGAGACCGCTCGTTACTTTGAATCCTTGCCAAAAGATAAGGTCAGGATTGTTACTGATAATTCCCCCTTCAATTATTCTAGAATTAATAACCAGGCAGCTAAGCTTGCGCGTGGTGAGATTTTGGCATTTCTCAATAATGACCTAGAGGTAATTAATACAGATTGGCTTACTGAGATGGTTTCCCTTGCTGTTAAGGAGCGAAACGGCGCTGTTGGAGCAAGGCTCTGGTTTCCAAACGAGATGCTACAGCATGCAGGTGTGATACTCGGAATTGGTGGGGTTGCAGGCCACAATCATAAAGGACAGCTGCGTGGCAATCCAGGCTACTTTAACCGAGCAATTCTTAGACAGAATTTTTCTGCTGTAACGGCGGCCTGTCTATTAGTAAAGCGAGATCTCTTTGAGAAGGTAAATGGGTTTAATGAGGAGGAGTTAGCCGTTGCATTTAATGACGTTGATCTTTGCTTAAAGATCATGGAAGCAGGATTTAAAAACGTATGGACCCCTTATGCAGAGCTCTACCATTATGAGTCCAGTAGCCGCGGCTATGAGAATACTCCGGATAAGGTTGAGAGGTTCGAGCGGGAGATCTCTTATATGAAAAAGAGATGGGGGGAGCTTCTGCGCAACGATCCATACTACAATCCGAATCTAACAGCCCACACCGAGGATTTTAGATTTTCATTTCCACCACGGGTTAGGAAGCCGTGGAGGATGTAATTTGCACTTGACATACTATACAGATACCATTAATATTTTCTTTAATGTCCAGTAACTCTACTACATCATCATCTGTTTTTTTCTGGTCCTATTTCTATGGGGTCTAACCCCATTTAACATCTTGTTCTCCGCATAGCCCCATTTTTTTATAACGTAACAAAGATTAGGAATGAAAGGTAGATATATACCTAAAACGGATCTCATCATGAAAAATCTAACACTAGTTCTAAAGAAATCAGATAAAAAAACAAAGGTTCAGGTAGGGCCGGTTACTTTTGGAGAGCAGTTTGTAGTAATTGCCGGTCCATGCTCTGTTGAGAGTGAAGAGCAGACAATATCGACAGCAGAGGCCGTAAAGTCAGCAGGTGCAGTGATGTTAAGAGGCGGTGTTTTCAAGCCCCGTACCTCACCGTACGCCTTCCAGGGTCTTGGCCTAGCAGGACTTAAGATACTTGCAAAAGCCAGAAAAATTACCGGATTACCGATTGTGACCGAGGTTATGGATACACGTGACGTAGGCTGGGTGGCTGAGTACTCAGATATGCTTCAGATAGGTGCGCGTAATATGCAGAATTTCTCACTTCTAAAAGAGGTTGGGAAATGCTCCAGAGCTGTGTTATTGAAGCGGGGGATGCTCTCTACGATTGAGGAATGGTTAAGTGCGGCAGAGTACATCCTAGCCGAAGGAAATCCCAACGTAGTGCTGTGTGAGAGGGGTATTAGGACCTTTGAGACATATACCCGCAATACATTCGATCTGAGCGCTATTATGGCAGCCAAAGAGCTAAGTCATCTGCCGGTGATCGCCGACCCCTCGCATGGCTGCGGTCGTGCTGGGATGATTCCTCAGCTCTCGATGGCCTCCCTTGTTGCTGGAGCAGACGGATTAATAGTTGAGGTTCATTGCAGGCCGGAAGAGGCATTAAGTGATAGGGAGCAGGCAATCGCACCTACAGTATTTAGGAGTATGATGGATCGGATTAACTTGCTTGGGGAGTTTATGACGGCAAATAATATAGATAATCAGCCAAGGGCTGAAAACCTAACGCATTTAGCAGTAAGCCCGCACCTTGCTACGACTATCGTAGGAGGGGAGAATCGTCTATGAGAAAAGTTGTCATCAAATCTGCACAACAGCTCTCCACTATGTATATAGGTGAGGATACACCTAAATTAGAGGAATTAGCAGCTGGACGTAGGATGGTGTTGGTTGCTGACTCTGCAATTGTGGATTGTTTGGGAGATCTACTAAGAGGACATGACACAATTCTTATTCCATCCGGCGAGGCAAATAAGAATCTTGCAGTACTTGAAGGGCTTTGGTCTGAGTTTTATAAGCGTGAGTTAGATCGAGATGCATTGGTGATCGGTGTTGGTGGAGGGGTTGTCTGTGATCTGGCGGCTTTTGCAGCTGCTACTTACCTGCGTGGCGTTCCATACGGCTCATATGCGACCACATTGTTAGCACAAGTGGATGCAAGTATCGGCGGAAAAAACGGAATAAACTTTCATGATAGTAAGAATATTATCGGAACGATTCGACAGCCTGAGTTCTGTATCTGTAATAGTGCTGTCTTAAGATCTCTGCCACGCTCTGAATTAAGCTATGGATTCTCCGAAGTGATTAAGCATGCTGCTATCGCAAGCATGGAGCTTTTTCAGTTTTTAGAGCAGAACATAGAACAAGCAATGACGCTCAAACCTGAGGTAATTGAAACAGTAGTATTTGAGTCAATCAAGATTAAGGCTGCAATCGTTGAAGCTGATCAATTTGAGAGAGATGAACGGAGAAAATTAAATTTTGGGCATACGATAGGACATGCCATAGAATTGATACATGGAATTCCGCATGGAGAAGCTGTCGCGCTTGGAATGATAATAGAGAGCCGGGTTGCGTTGCAATTGGAGTTACTTAAAAAGGAGGAGCTTGCTCGACTAGATATGCTGTTGAAGAAGTTTGGATTGGGAGGAGAGTTAGAGCTTGATAAAGAGAGAATTCTTAAGGCCATGCGGCATGATAAGAAACGAAGCGGTGATTTAATTAAAATGGTTCTCCTTGAGGGGATAGGTAGGTGTCGAATTGAAAGTGTGGAGATGAGTAGGATAGTGGACTGGGAGCGCGGTCTTCCAGCCCGCTCTATTGAAGTTCCATTGGCGTCAAGCGGCTTAGAAGCCCGCGCTCCCAGTCAGCATAAAAATATAAAAATAATTACACCACATACTATTAGAGGCACCATCATTGCCCCACCATCAAAAAGTATGATGCAGCGGGCGGTTGCGGCGGCTTCACTCTCATCCGGAGTAACAAGAATATATAATCCATCATTTTGCGATGATTCTAATGCTGCTCTTAAGGTTGCCTCTGCACTTGGCGCTACTATAACGCAGAACGATAATCACATAACTATTCAGGGTAGATCTAAACATGTTGAGTCAATCCTAAACTGCGCTGAGTCAGGATTATCCCTACGGATGTTTAGTGCCATTGCAGCACTTTCAGAGGTAGAGTTAACGATGACAGGCAGCGGTTCACTTTTAAAACGCCCAATCGGTATGATTGCGGAGCCGCTTAGAAGACTAGGTGTAAGTGTAGTTTTCAGTAATAATAGACTCCCAATCCGTATCAAAGGGCCGATTAAATCTGGTGAGATTGAGATCGATGGCGGTGTTACTTCGCAGTTTCTGACCGGACTTCTAATGGCGCTCCCTCTCTGTAAGGGTGACTCAACGGTTTATGTTTCAAACCTAAAAAGCAGGCCATATATCAGTATGACTCTAGAGATTATTGAGCGATTTGGCATTGCTGTCATGACCGATCCTGAACTTACTAAATTTACGATTCCAGGAGGGCAGCTATATAACGGAACTGAGCTCGAAATAGAGGGTGATTGGTCAGCTGCCGCATTCTTTTTAGTGGCCGGAGCAACGTCTGGAGAGATTAGAGTTAAAGGGTTAAGTGAGGGCAGTAGACAGGCAGATCGTGCTATATTAAACCCCTTGATCGCTTCTGGATCAGCGCTTAACTGGAGTGCAGGAGATCTTGTTGTCAGTAAACCAGAAAAGCTTAAACCGTTCCATTTTGATGCTACTGAAGCGCCGGATCTCTTCCCTGCGCTCGTTGTGTTAGCAGCAAATTGTAGTGGGGAGTCGACAATTAGAGGTGTTAAGCGCTTAAGCGGGAAGGAATCAGATCGGGGTGTTATACTTAGATCGGAATTTAAAAAGTTAGGAGTAGAGGTTAAAATTGAAGATGATCTGATGCGGGTTGTGGGCGGCAGGCTAGGTGGTGGTATTATAGATCCGCACGGCGATCATCGCATTGCCATGGCTGGAGCTATAGCGGGGCTAAGCTCCAGCAGTTCGGTTCAGATTAGTGATGCTAAGGTCGTCTCAAAATCGTATCCAAATTTTTTTGAGGTCCTGGAGAGTATATTATGAATTCATTCGGAAGAGTTTTTAGACTGACAATTCTTGGAGAATCGCATACCGAATCGCTTGGCATTGTCATAGATGGTTGTCCTGCCGGGATTGAATTGGCACCTGAGGATTTTATAGTAGATCTTGATAGGCGTAGGTCCGGAGCAAAGGGCACAACTCCAAGAAAAGAGTCTGATATTCCGGCTTTAAAAAACGGAGTGTTTAAGGGTAGAACAACCGGCATGCCGCTTTTTATCTCTTTTGATAATAAGGATATTGATTCAAGCGGCTATGAGAAAATTAAGGAGACTCCGCGGCCAGGGCATGCTGATTTTGTAGCACATCACAAATATGGAGGCTTTAATGATTACCGTGGAGGAGGACATTTCTCCGGAAGGCTTACGGCATGTTTAGTAGCAGCAGGTGTTGTGGCTAAGAAGGCTATCTCTCCGATTCAGGTAGAGGCTAGAGTTATTGAAGTTGGTGGGAGTGCAGATATCTCTAAAGCTATCGAGCAGGCGCTCGCCGAGGGAGACTCGCTGGGCGGCATCGTAGAATGCCTTGCTAAGAATGTTCCGATCGGGTTAGGGGAGCCGTTCTTTGATTCGGTTGAATCATTGATTGCGCATCTTGTTTTCTCGATTCCTGCAACAAGAGCTGTCGAGTTTGGAAGGGGATTCGCCGCATGTCGACTTAGGGGCAGTGAGAATAACGATAGCATTATTGATACCTCCGGGAGGACAGAGACAAACAATGCAGGTGGAATTAATGGAGGGATCAGTAATGGAAATGAGATTCAGTTTAGAGTAGGGATAAAGCCAACTTCAAGTATTAAGAAAACAAAGCAGACTGTTGATTTAAAAACAGGGGAATCTGTATGTATCTCAGTAGAAGGTCGTCATGATGCCTGTATAGCGCTAAGAGTTCCGCCTGTACTTGAAGCAATTACAAGCTGTGTATTAGCAGATCTAATGCTGCTAGAGCAGAAGATTCCTAGAGTTCGAGGTTAGTATATTGTATGGATTTAACTAAAATAAGAGATGGTATCGATGCTATAGATTGTGAACTAGTAAGGCTTATAACTAAGAGGATGGAGTATGCAATCAGGGCGAAGCGATTTAAGAGCGATGTTGTAGATACCTCTCGTGAGGAGACCTTGCTGCATCGGATAGACAAACTCTCGCATGGACTTCTTGATAAGAGCTTCTCCTTATCATTATTCAAAGATCTAATGAAAGAGTCTGTCAGGCTTCAGGAGCTAGAGGTCCCATTAGTAGCGTTTTTTGGTGAGCACGGCTCGTATGGCGAGATAGCTATATCAAAATATGATAAGAATTGGTTAGGCATTCCGGTACAGAAGTTCTCCGAAATATTTGAGGCAGTTAATTCAGGAGCTGTAGACTATGGGATAGTTCCAACTGAGCATGCTTTAGAGGGAGGAGAAAGAGAGGTAGAGGATTTATTAATCAGCTCTGATCTTAAAATTGTGGCCGCTCTGCGGGTACCAATTACGCATGCATTGGTAACGCTCAAGGAGACGGGGTATAGGGATATTAAAGATGTTTATTCAACACCGACGGCTTTAGCGCAATGCAGCGGTTTTTTAAAGCGCAATAAGCTTACTCCACGTTCATATTATGACTCAGCCGCAGCTGCGTTAATGTTGCGTGAGATCCGGCTTCCCGGGGCAGCAGCGATTGCTAGTTCATACTGCGCAGAGATACATGACCTTCAGATTATTAAAGAGGAGATTGAGGATCACCCAGGTAATTACTCAAAGTTTTTAGTTCTTTCAAAAGCGAGAGCTAAGGAGCGCGGCGAGAGATGTATCGTAGTATTTTCCCTTGATCATCAGAGCGGGATGCTGATTCAGGCACTTGAAGCATTTTCTGAGAGAAGGATTAACTTAACTAGGATTACATCAAAAAATGTACAGAATGACGAGAACAAGATCTTATTTTTGGTAGAATTTGAAGGGGAGATCAACGATCCCAAAATTGAAGGAGCATTGGCAAATTTGGAGAAGATTACGGGCGGTGTGAAGGTCTTGGGGTGTTTTAGGGAGTTTAAATATTCCTAACCTTCGACACTGGGACCGCGGGCTTCTAGCCCGCAACAAGCTTACTTCAAATTCGTATGCGGGCTAGACAGCGCTTCGCGCCGACTTAAGGAAGTTAACTGTCTTACGCTGCCTGGTAGCAGTGCTGTGCACTGCCCAGGCGCGTCCCGCGGTCCCAGTCAAAATAATATAACAGTATGACTCAAAAAATATCGATTATAGGCTACGGCCGTTTTGGCGAACTCTGGGAATCGATCCTACGTCCTGATTTTGAAGTCATAGTATTCGACGAGAACCCTCAAGCCGTGAGTCGTGCGAAAGAGAACGGTGCAAATGCTGTTTCCATAGAAGATGCGCTTAAGGCAGGAACAATTTTCTATGCTGTGCCGATCTCATCATTTGAAGCTGTTTTTAAAGAGCATCTCACTATTTTAAATTCCCGCTCTGATACATACGAAGTTATTGATCTGCTCTCAGTTAAGATTCACCCTAAAAATGTATTTGAAAGATATCTCCCGGCTAACGCAACCGCCATACTAGCTCATCCGATGTTTGGACCAGATAGTGTAAAATCAGCCGGATTACATGGTCAGAGGATCGTTCTTGATCGACTTAATAGTAGTAACGATAGATTTAACTTTTGGAAAAAATATTTCGAAGGTAAGGGTCTTCTCCCGATAGAGATGAGCGCGGAGGAGCATGATCAAACAGCAGCTAACACTCAGGGATTGGCGCATTATATAGGCCGGATTCTTGGGGAGCTTGATTTTAAGCGAACTCAAATAGACACATTAGGCGCTGCACAGCTTGCTGCATTAAAGGAGCAGGTGTGCAACGACTCCTGGAGGCTTTTTCTTGATCTACAAGGTTATAATCCATTTACGTTGAAGATGCGTGTAAAGCTTGGCGAAGCTCAGCAGAAGATATTTAGCAGTTTAATACCTAACCGCATTAATGGAGATAAGCTAGTAGTTGGAATTCAGGGAGGGCGTGGCAGTTTCAATGAGCAGGCTGCATACCACTATCTTGAACAGGTACGAAAGAAAAACTTTGAACTGTTAAACTTTGAACTGCTCTACCTGCATACCACTGAGCGTGTATTAAATGCTCTGCATTGCGGAGAGATCGACCGTGGGCAGTTTGCTATGCACAACTCATTAGGCGGCATAGTGCATGAGAGTGTTGCAGCTATGGCGCGGTATAATTTCCGTATCATTGAGGAGTTTCAAATTAAGATCACTCATAACTTGATGATACGTAATGATGCCACAATTGATGACCTAGAAACAGTAATGGCACATCCTCAGGTATTTAAGCAGTGCTCTAATAATATTAAAATAAGATTTCCTAAGTTAAAGCTAGTTAGCGGCGAGGGGGACTTAATAGATCATGCCAAAGTGGCTGAGCTTCTCAGTAAAAAAGAGCTTCCTAAGCGCATCGGTACTATGGGAAGTTTGGCTATGGCTAAGATCTATGAATTAAACGTAGTCGACACGGATCTGCAGGATCTGGCAGAGAACTATACCAGTTTTCTTTGGGTGGAGAGAAGTTAGCATTGCCTGCATTTCTCATAAGCCTCCTACTGCGAAGGTTGATCTGCATGAAATTATACCGGATTTTCAAAAAATCTTTGTCCTTTCAACCGTTTCATCCTTCTCGCCACGGAGTTTATGAGAAATGCCGGCTAGTAATAGCAAAGCCTCTAGTGTAATATATTGCCGTCCCACTTTTGCTCTTTACAACCTGCCTAGCGCAGTTCATATGGGTAGCCTGTGTGTTACAGGTTATTATCTCATGCTTAGTTGCATGAGACCTTAGGTTGAAAACTAAAAGGGAGGGTCGCTCTCATGAGTACCCAGGCAGCAGATCGTTCTGATCTTGAGGCAGTGACCGTGCATCCGAACGCATTCAAGCTGGAGCGGGCGTTGTTAAAGACTGCCGCTCGAGTCTTGATTGTAGTGATCGGCTTCGTGGCGCTATCTATGCTCTATCGCTCGCATCCGGGTGCCACGGTGGCAGGTGCGATCGGTATTGCTATGCTCGCTCGTTTGATGGATAACATGCCTGGCAAGTGGGTCGGCTATTCGCTATCACGCGCGAGCGTTGTCTGGTTAATTGCGCTCTGGATCGGGTCGGGAGACATCTTAGTTGGTTCGATTCTCTTTCTTCCAACTGCCGTGGTCACTCTCCTAGTGATCGCAATTGTTCTCTTAGATGAGAACTACTTTCTTGCTGATAGATCGGAGAGAAGGCAGTTTCTGCTATTTTTCTCCCTTTTCGTGTCTCTGTCAGGTGTTGCGGTAGCGTTGTCTCTCAATGGTCCTTTGTGGCACTACCTCCTTGTCGCGATCGGCTGGGGGATGGCCCACAAGGGACTTGGAGCGCTCTCTCACCATGTGCGACTCTTCTCCAGAAGGCGCGAGAGGTTGGCGGTGAACGTTGATCCAGCTAGTTGCGGTGGCCCCACTCGGGCCGAAGAGTGGGAGCTGTACTGGGGATTATTTGGTTATTTCCTTAAGTACCTTGATAAAAAGCCAAGGTCAACTTAAGTGAAGCGGTGGGGGTGGTCTACACCTTGAGCAAGGTGGACCACCCCCATGGCGACAAGTGAAGGTGTGCCTACTGGTTTAGCACACACAGGCCCCTTCCTTAACTTTAACTGCTAGATTGTCATTTGTTCGAAGCAAAAAAATAAAGATAATAAAGATAGACACCCATAATATAATTCCTTGAGTTATTTTGTCCGTGAAAAGGTTGTCTCAGAGACATCGTGAAAAGCGCTACCAAATATTAGTCCTAAGATATGATTTTAAATTTTACAATTCGCCCCACTCAGCTTTACCCATATACCCCGCGGCACGTGCCTCGTGTTGAAATTCCACTAAGTCTTCAAACATTCTTGCGTTTACTAACACCATAAATTTATTCCCTTTTTGAGTAATAAGTATGGCCTCATAATTATTAAGTAAGCGCTTAGCGATAGATTTGAATCCTCTAATTAACTTGGTGCTAGTAACAATTTGTTCAGTTTTAAACATAAGCTTTCTCCTAAAGACATGATTAAAATACACCCTATAATATGATATTCGATAAATTATCGTAAAAGTTTCTTCTGTACTTATTTCCTAACTAATTGCTTTTACTTAAGTTTATATATGTATTTAAATATGCTCGTAATTCCTCGCTTTTCACGCGGTCTCTGAGAAAACTATTTAGGAAAACTATTTAGGGTTAAGAGTTTGGGTTTCCTGAAAGACTTGCTACTTGACAAATATATCGGATCCGAGATACTATGCAGTTAATGGATTATAAGCCACTATTACTCTTAAGCGGAAAAATTAAATCTCCTCCTTTCTCAGACGAATCAAGACGGAGAGCCGGTTTCTTGCTTCGCATATTACAAAGAGGTGACCTGCTATCTATGCCTGACTCTCGACCAATGCCAAGTATTGGTTCAAGGTGTCACGAGATTCGTGTCGTAGATGCAGGAGCGCAAGTTACATGGAGGATAGTGTACCGGATTGATCCGAATTTTATAGTTATTGCCGACATTTTTGCAAAGAAAACACAAAAAACGCCAGACGAAGTAATTTGGAGATGTAAAGCAAGGTTTAAACGATATGATCAAGACAGGAGACAAATATGAGAAAAGCAAAGCTAGATAAACTAGAAAAAATGGGGTACAAAATCACTGATGCCCAAAAGTTTCTTAATCTTTCCGATGAGGAGATGGCTATTATTGATTTAAAGATCAATCTTATTCAAAAACTTAAAGAAGTGAGAAAAGCTAATGGCGTTACTCAAAAGCAGCTTGCAAAGCTAATGAAATCGAGCCAGTCACGGATTGCTATGTTGGAAGGTGGATCCTCGGACGTAAGCTTAGAATTGATCTGTAAGGCACTTTTCGCGTTGGGGATTTTGCCTAGAGAGCTCGGGAAGACCATTTCTTCTCGGAGGGCTGCTTGATTTTTATATGATGAAACAGGCACTGTACGATTAAATTGCAACTAGTGCTCCTCCAAATGGTTGAGAAAGAGGTTATGCTTGCATATACGGCGTACGATCTACTCAGGCACATAATCGCAATATCTGCAGCCACTCACAAAATAGAGCCTCGCCGCATTAGTTTTAACCTAAATCCGGCAGTTGCCGGATTTAGCTTAAACAGCGTAGTAGCGCACTGTCTGCTCTCATAAATTTTCTCACTTAATAAACTCAACGCAACGTTTATTCAAAGAGCAGGGGATTGACTTACTTACGCTAAATTTATCTTTAGTGTTTACTAAGTACCAAAAATCATTCTTAGCAGGTGGCGAAAAACTATTGTCTATCACAAATGCCTTACTATAGCTCTCGGCCATGCTTGCGTTGTTACTTATTACCACACTTTGAGCCTCTGTTTTTATAGGTGACCTTGAACGCGGGTCTATTATATGACCAAAACGTTCTCCGTTTACCATCTTATACTGCCCAAGACTGTCTGAAGCTGATAGCGCTAAATCTCTGATCAATACCTCTCCTAAGATCTTTCCATTATTAAAACGTAAAACTAACCTCCAGGGCTTGCCATCTGGTGCCTCTCCAAGTGCATAGCTTGAGCTATGTCCAAAATGAATTAGAGCAGACTTTACACCAGCCTCTTGTAAGTATTGTACCACCGCATCAACTGCATACCCTTTTCCAATACCACCACTATCAAGTTCTAAAGGTGTACATCTGCTAAAAAGTTCATTTTTATTATTTAATTTGGGCCAGACGTTAAGGCATCTTGCAGCTTGTGCAATTTGTGCTTGATTAGGCACTGTGCCCTCGCTTAGGGTAGTATTCCATAATACAGCAAGAGCCCTGATAGCAGGGTTGAATAAACCCTTACTTTCAACTACATATTGGTGTGACTGATCTAGAAATCTGATTAATTCCTTACTGGGCTGCTTTAAATGCTGATCATGATTAAAGCGTGAGAGCTCACTTTCCAGTTGATAATTACTGATTATTTTTTCAATATCAGAAACAATCTTTGCAGAGTTCTCTATCTGAGATCTTATTTTTTCAGCATTTGATCCAGAGATTGTAATCTCAAGATTTGTGCCCATTAGGTAACGCACCTCTTTTAACGTGACTACTTTATCTGCTGCAAAGCAGGGGAATAAAAATAATGCGACTGTAGAAATTAGTAGAGTAATTATATTTCTAATGTGTACGGGTGCTGGATTCAGTATAGGCACTTGGCTGTCCTTTTATCAGTGCAATTAATACAAAAATAATCAGAAGCAATAAGGTTAGTTGTAAAACTATAAACGAAGCAAGTTTTAGATATGCAAATAACGGATCAAGGTAGCGTATTAACCAGCCAGAAAGCTCATCTAAGAAAGCTGAACTAAAGGCACTTAGGATAAATAAAGATTTCGCCCTGATACTAATCGGCACGAAAAGTATTAGGTGGGTCATAGTAAGCATTAAAATTCCCATTGCAAAAAGATGGAAATGACTTACTTCAACCAGTCCCTGAAAACTTCTTGGTTGCATGTAGCGCTCAGGCGAGCCACGATAATATGCGGCCACGCCGTCTACAGAAAACCCCATCTTATATGTAAACAGAGCAAGGTTAGTAAGCCAAAAAAAGGAGATATAAATCAGAAAAAAAATCACAATCATTTTTAATAGATGATTGCGTGTCCACTCCCCAGTAATTACAAATCTCAAGGCTGACTCCCGATTAAAACTTTAAATTGAGCTGCAATGCGTCGAACGCCTGCAGCAATACTGTTGCTGCTTAAGGTTGAGCCAACTATGCCAGCGATATTATCGCCAACCTTAGCAGTTGTTGGATCAGTTAAATTATTAAACTGTAATAGCCACTTAGCGGGTGTAATATACTCTGCTGGCTCATAAAAAGCGAGTATGACAGTTTTCTCTATGCGCCCATCGGCTGATAGTACCACCATATAAGTTTGATAATGTGTGCGAACTAGAACAGATTCAATCGCAGCATATCCAAGGATCTGGTCTTCTATTTTACCGATATAAAATCCCACTAAAGATGACTCCTGTGGTGCCTGAGCAAGTTTTTCTATTTTAAGTTTGAGTTCGTGATCTAGAATATAAGTTTTATGCTCTACCTCGGTGTTCTCAGGGAATGCGACCTTGAGAGCTTCCTCCTGTGAGAGATACACCTCTGCATTTGCAAGACTTAGGTAATTGCCAGTTAGAGTAAGGATAATAGGCAACAGGAGCAATCGAATGATTGCCCCTGTTAATCTAACACTAAAATGCAAATCCAACACCAAGGTCAATTTCATCAGCTGATTTTGTACTACCATTCGTCTCAATATCTCTATATTCTAATTTGAGCACGACATTATTGATTGGTTTATAACTTAAGCCATAGGAGTAAGCCTGTCTATCTCGTGATTCATCCGCAGTAAATCCAGAGGCAACCCGAGCATGTGTATCATATGCTTCGTACCGAAAAAAGGGTGCAAGATACTGTTCACCTGAGCTAATATGGGGCATAATATTATATGCTGCTTCGCCATACCAACCTTCAAATCTTTCACCGATAACCTGGTTAAGAGCAGTGCTTAGTTCGCCAGCGTCATCAATCTGACCCCAGGCCCCAAGGAGGCGTAACTCAAGATTATCTATCTTCCACTGTGCATGTGCATCAGTGATTGTAGTTCTTACAGAGAGGTTCTCCCCATTAAAGAGATCATCCTGGCCTGAGTCACCGACCCAAAATGAGCCACCGAACTGTAGCCCCTTAGCCCAATCAGGTGTATAGTCTACGCGCCCGGTCCAGGCAACATCCTCAAATATGGCGCGGTTTCCTTTTTGTCGTCCATCGCGGATGCCATTTGCAGTAAAGCGTGAGGCGCGCAAACCGTTCAATAGATATGTGCGGTATTCTAGTTTTCCAGCAGCATCATATTCCCCAAAAAATCCAAAGCCATTTTCACGCCAGGTCGATGGCAGTATCGTCTGTTCAACCTCTGGTCGACGTACACCATGATAGGTTGTAGGCTCATGCATTTCATTAATAAATCCCATAGGAACAAGGATTAGTCCAACGCGGGAATTAAAATTTTCTGTATGTAGAAAATCTAAATAGGCAAATTCAACAGAGACTTCACCTTCCTCTGTGCCCTTATCGCCACCAGTAGCGCCAGTAGTGCCGTGCTCAAACTCAACTTCGGAATTAAAGACGATAGAGTCTGAAAATTTGTAACCAAGGTATCCGACCAAACGTAAAAAATCAGCCTGATCTTTCTTAGTACCCTCATCATTAATATAATTTCTATATAATCCTTCTCCGTAGCCTCCAATCGAGAGTCCATTTTTAATCTGATATACACCTGAGGCTGCTGGTCCCATGCCCCATCTGCTTTTTAGATCTGCCTTTTCAGGAATAAAGCCTGAAATTTTAGTGCGTTGTAATTCATCCGCCAGTAGTTCGGTTTGTTTAATGGCTTTTGTGATCTCTGCTGCCTGCTTTTTCTCTAAAGCATCAAGACGACGGCGAAGTTCAGCGATCTCCTGCTTGTCATCAGCAAATGCTAGAGCGGGTGCCATTAATAAAATTAGGCTTAATGCGAGTAACTTGTCCAAAATCTTCATAATTTTTTATTTAAGTTATTAAAATCCTTAAACTAAATGGCATGCTATACCAAGCAGTTAATAGGTATTACTATAATTTGTTACTTATATGCTGATAGTAGAATATATGTCAATAGAGGTTGTCGCGGCTAATTTAGCTCCGAACGGTATTCTGTCACTTGCTATAGTATAGTAGTAACTTTAAAGCGCTTTGTCTTCTCCTCCGAAGCGTCAAAGCCAGCACGCGTAGCTGCGATCACAAGCCGATAGGTCCCATTCTTTGAAAACCTACCAAGGTTAAGTCTTATTTTTTGGCCTGCAACTTTGGATGTGAGAAAGGATTTAGTTCTAAAAAGAGTATTGTTTTTCTTCCTGTAAATCGTCACTGTAAATCCAGTTGGATCCTCACCATCCTTTATGCGAGCAGTAAGCTTGCATGTGGTTCTATTTGTTTCCGTACAAATTACCTTAATATTTTCGACTCCACCGAGCTCAGTTACCGCTTGCGGTTCAGTGCTTTGAGAGTATAGCCCCACCTGTCCTAAGCGACCGGTAGACAATTTATAACGTTTGGTTAATAGCTCCTGCCCATTTCTAAATTTAAGTATTGAAGTGCTTTTCCGTTCTCTATTTAAAGATAAGCTACTAGTCGCGCTGTCTTCCTCAGTAAACTGGACCGGTTTCCAGGACCCTGTCTCCTCGTCGTAGTAGCCCGCAGCTGCACCTTCGATCTCCTTTGCCGTTAAATCGCAATTTACAGAAACGTTTAGAGTCTTACCTTCTGTAGGTGTTATGCCAGTATTGTTAGTGGCATTTTTAGCATCAAGATTAACGGTGCAACCAGGAATAGGGTTATTTATTCCATCTCCGCTAGGAATCTCCGAATTATCAACTTTAAGATTGACGCTGCTAACAGAAAAAGTGCCTGCTGGTACATCTACTTTTACTGCACCGTCACTTGCAGTCAAACTACTAGTATTGTTAGGATCAAAATTTAACGTTTCGCTAAAACCTGTTCCTAGTAACTCCAAGTTCGCATCAACCGTGTCGGAGCTTTCCCCGTTTAACGGAGTATAAGAAACCGGTGCTGAAGCATATATCGAAGAGCTACCATCTGCAGCGGTAATATATGCAGAGCAGGTATAGATCCAGTCTTCAGTGCTTGTAATATACATTATTAAAGGCTGCTCTGTATCTACTTTATTTCCGGATGAGAACTTCCCTGACAATGTATAGCCGTAACAACTGATATAGCCACTAATACTATCACTTACGAGCACTGGACTTATAGTAAGTGCATAGTCAGCTACAGTATATGTTAAGGTAACTGTAGTAGTTTCTCCCGGGCTTGGAGTTACCTCTTGTGGTGAGGGTGGTATTAATGTGAAGTCAGTGCCTGTATTATATGCGATTACATTATATCTGCGGCCTGAAGGTACATCCACAGTTACTTGGCCGCTTTCGTTACTCCATCCACCTAGGTAGAGTGCTGAGCTTATCTCTGACTGGCTGGTATCCTCAAACACCGTGACCCATGAAGGCACAGGTGTGCCTGATGCATTTACAGTCGTGACTTGTACGGACGCATCAGCTCTAGTTAATGTAATAGTTACGGTAGTTGGAGCGCTATCACTTGGAGTTACCTCATTTAGTAAGTAGCTCTGAACATACTTAACACCTGAGCTTGTTTCTAGTAATCCATATCCGGAACTTGAATAGGTAGCATAATATGATGTTGCATAGCTAAGTCCATCTACTAGGGTCAAGTTTGCGATACCACCGTCAACAACTGCAGACCCGTAGTCCTGAGCAGTAGGATCTGTGCTGTAGGCGTAGACAATTGCATTTAAGAGATCTGTAATCAGGTTTCCGTCCTGGTCTCTGAATTGAACAGTCACTGAGGCCGATCTGGTTCTAATATCGATGTCAGCCGTTTTATTCTCCGCACTAGAAACTGAAACCGTGGTGCCAATAGAGGCAGTGTTTGCTATCCAGCCGCTGCAACTATAACTTATTGGAGAGGAGGAACCACCAACTACTGCAATATCTACACTACTTAGTCCTTCAGTGATCGATCCCCAAAAGTAACCGATCGAACTGGAGCAATAGACATATGCGTATCCACCGCTTTCGATTATATAATCGGTATTGCTGCTGCGAAGTCGCACAGTAATCTGTGCATCGGTGGTATAAAAGTCTAAATCGCCGCTAACTGAGCCTTCAGCAGGAGCAGTTACGTTTATCGGTGCGCTAGGATAATAATTAGTGATACCATAGATACTACACTGATATTTGCCTGATACAACGTTAACAGTAACGGAACTATCTCCAACGTTTAGCTGTTGACCATAATAGTGAGCTCCGGAGTCAATCGAGTAGCAGCTTAAAGAAGCATAATACGTACCTGTAGGGACAGAGAGTGGCGCTCCTGAGCTTTTAAGATTTATAGTTATAGTTGAATCAAGTCTTTGCAGAGGAATATTAAGAATCGAGGTGTTTGATGCCGGTACAAAGATTGATGCATTCCCTGGTTCATAGTTTAAAATACTGTAAGTATAGCATTGATATTGAATTCCTCCAGCAACAGGAATACTGATGCTGCTGATACCGGAGCTTATACTTTGATAGATGTAGTTCTGTCCGGTAGTTAAGTCGGAACAATATATTGATGCGCTCGATCCGCTTGGAACAATAACAGCCGCACCGCTAGGATCTACAAAATTTATATTTAGTGTAGAATCCAATAAGGTAACTTTTATCTCTGCGCTAACGGTTTCACTATTTGCAACATATACATATGTGGAGTAGCCGTATGAATACCCTGATATTTGGGAGGCAAGAGAGCAGCTATAGTATGTATTGCCTACAACTCCTATGCTAACACTGTTCCCTGAAAAAGTTGCAGAGAAAGAGTTGATATAACTTGAATCATAGCAGGTGGCAGTATATCCATTGGCTGCAGTTACTGCATTCCCATTCTGATCAACCACTGTAAGGGTGATTAAAGAATTGATCGGAGTTAGATAGAAGGTAGAGTATACAGGCGAGGCGCTACTTACATACGCATAAGCTTTACTAGTCGCAGCATAGGTTGTAAGGCCAGTTAACGAACATGTATAGTACTGCTCCTCAGCAACAGAGATTGTTACAGTTCTATTGCCTGAGCTAATTGTCCCCGCATAACTGTTTCCTGAGTAATCACTACATAAGACAGTAGCGCTCTGACCGCTAGGCACATAGAACAATGAACCGGATGTATCTTCTAAGCTTAATACAATATCCTGTGCAGCCCAGGCGGTAGATAGGCTCAATAATGCTAATACAAGAGTTGAGCAGATAAGAGAAAAGGCTTTTTTCATTGCCTTTCGTATGTCGACACTCAGATGTCACTTACTTTAGCTGGAATTTTGTGACCTATTGACCGTTACCAAATAATCTCAAATAATGCTCTAGCATGAAACTCTCTATAATAATTCCATGTTTTAACGAACGGGGTACAATTCATCAGATTGTTACAGCGGTTAATGCAGCACCTGTGAAGGATAAAGAGATTATTATTGTTGACGACTTCTCTGTAGACGGCACACGTGAGATCCTTGAGAAGGAGATAAAGCCGCTGGTACATAAGATAGTGTACCATGAGTATAATCAGGGGAAGGGGGCAGCACTGCGAACGGGTTTTAAGCATGCAACAGGGGATGTGGTAGTAGT
>CAZKXU010000028.1:0-34067 GCA_964556665.1 uncultured Bdellovibrionales bacterium
TCTGGGGCAACGCTGCGCGCCATACGTGAAAAAACTTATTTGGCGAAGCACTAGTGTGCGCACACATAAAACAGCATTATTATTGAAATTATTGCTTTAATGAAAAATTAATACTCTGTCGATACAGATCCTATGAGCTCGAAATATGACTATGATCTTGTAATTATTGGAACTGGACCTGGCGGACAGCGAGCTGCGATTCAGGCAACTAAATTGGGCAAGCGGGTAGCAATTATAGACTCCCGTAAATTAGTCGGGGGAATATGTCTGCATGACGGCACGATACCAAGTAAGTCCTTTCGTGAGGCTATTCTGCACCTCTCTGGCTATAAAGAGAGGAGTCATTACGGCAAGGCCTATCGTGTTAAGCATGATATTAGAATGGAGGATTTAACAAGTCGCTGTGATGGAATTATAGACGATATTGAGCAGACGATTAGATCTCAGTTAATCCGAAATCGTGCTGAGATTTTTCATGGTTTTGGCTCGATCGATGACCCAAATCATGTCAGGGTTAAGACCGGAAGCAAAGAGCAGGTGTTAAGCACAGAGGTAATTGTGATCGCCACGGGAACAAGGCCATGGCGTCCGAATGATTTCGAATTCGATCCAGATTGTATACTCGATAGTGACGGCATTCTACATATGAAAAAATTGCCAAAAACACTTGCCGTTGTTGGTGGTGGAGTGATCGGCTGTGAATATGGATCGATGTTTGCTTCACTTGGCATTAAAGTCACAATCGTTGAAGCACGCTCAGGAATTCTTTCTTTTGTTGATCAGGAACTAGTTGATTCTCTTGTATACAATCTGCGTGAACAAAAAACGTCAATCATAGTAAATGACAAAGTAATAAAATGCTCCCGAGCGCCGGATGGCAGAGCTGTGACTTATATGGAGAGCGGGAAGAGGATTGTAAGTGAAGCGCTACTTGTGTCGGCTGGCAGGGTAGGAAATGTAGAAGGACTAAACCTAGAAAAGGTAGGTATTAAAGCGGACGCACGTGGACGCATAGAAGTAAATGACCATTTCCAAACTGCAATACCAAATGTATATGCAGTTGGAGATGTAATCGGTGCACCTGCACTTGCCTCGACCTCTATCGAACAAGGACGTCGAGCCGCCTGTCATGCCTTTGGATTATACGAGCATACCTCTAATATTCCACTTCCATACGGAATTTTTACTATTCCTGAGATTGCAGCAGTAGGGAAAACGGAGATGGAGCTAAGCAAGGAAAAAATTCCATATGAAGTTGGTATTGCACGTTTTAGCGAAGTTGAGCGTGGAAAGATTATTGGTGACAATAACGGTATCCTAAAACTTCTGTTTCATCGCAATACTTTGCAGCTCCTTGGTGTGCATGTAATAGGAGAGGGTGCTGCAGAGTTAGTTCATATCGGACAGATGGTCATGGGCTTTAAGGGCGGTATCGATTTTCTAGCGCAGTGTGTTTATAATTATCCGACTCTATCCCAATCTTACAAAACTGCGGCGCTTGATGGCTTAAATAAAACAATTGCTACTCAGGATCTACCGGATGAAGCTCCATCAACAGATATTGATATGGAGATGAATTGAGGGGAACGTTTACGTGCACGCGCACGTGCATGGAAAACAGAAAGAATTACTATATACATCGGCCAATTATATCATCTGCTGATAGCTTTCTACCCATAAAAAACGTCGAAGAGCCGAGATTATGTCGCTTCCCGCATACTACCACTTACCGCCTGCACCTTTGACTCCAAGGTCTCAACTGTAAAAGGTTTTACGATATAGTTACTAATTCCTGCCTGAATTGCAGCAGTGACCTCAGGTTTACGATTATTTGAAGTTACCATTATAAATGGTAAATTACACATATCTGGACACCGTCTGATTGCTTTTATCAGTTCAATCCCATCACCATCAGGCATCGACCAGTCTGAGACTACGAGGTCAAATTTTTTTTCCAATAGCATCTTCAAGGCCAGGGATCCGCAGCTTGCACTAGAGATGTAGCGGTATCCGATCTGATTCAGCATTGTACAGATCAATAAACGCATCGACTCCGAGTCGTCGACGATAAGAATACGGGAATTTAGGTCAAGTTTAGGCATTATTTTTCTTTGTGATAATATCGGCATATTAACTCACTTTATTGATTATGTTTTCTCTCAATTTGGTCGATTTAGAGTTTATGAGACTTAAGGCAACACTCATTCTTGCCGTTGCAATGTTAATGGTTGTAGTAGGGCTTCAGTTCGCAACTTTTGTATATTCCTACATTTCATTTACCAAATTTCAAGAGACACTAACTCCGCAGCTTGCAGTTATTAAATCAAGCCTTATAACGCAGCAAGATCATATTCAGAGTGGAACGAAAAATGCTTTAAACCAGATTGAGCTAGTGGCCGAAAAACTTCTTTCAGATTCTGAACAGGTATATCTTAAGGCACTGACCTTTCTTTTGATCGGATTTGCCTTAGCTGGCTTTGTGCTGATAATAGTCCAAGAAAAGATCGTGTTAGGGCTAAACAGGCTTTATGCAGCGATTCAAGGGTTAAGAAAAAATGGACCGGGAAGTGTGGCCGAGGTTTGGAGCAACGACGAATTTGCTTCTATTGTTAGCGCAGTTAATGTTCTTAATTTTAGTGTCGGTGAAAATAACGTGCCGAAGAGTAGTTTTGAGGCCTTACTAGAGGTTGTGGATCATCCGTGTGTTGTCTTTAGCAAAGACGGGACAATTACAAATTGTAACTACCTTTTTGCTTCAGCGTTTGAAAAAAATAAAGAGGAATTACTGGGAGAGAGTTTGGATCAGATCGCAAACGCACATACAGAAGTTATTGAGATGCTCGAAGCGATAAAAACAGGTAAAAAACCAAGCTCTAAAAGATCCTCAGCCCGGACTGTAGGACTCGGAGCAGATGAGTACCTAATCCGGCTTTAATTTTGATTTGTGCTGCAGTTCCCAAAGCTTTCCATATTTTAGAACTGTATAAAAGAATTCCATAAAAGCTACGATTAGACCAGGTAATCCCTCTAAAAAACCGCGCTTAAAAAAATAGAATTTAATAAAACGAAATAGAGGATTGAAGATGATATTAATTATTCCTGCTCGTTTTCCAGCATCAAATAACATCTTTGCTGATAGAGATGAAAAGCGATTGATAGTCTGAACTTGATCATATAAATCTTCGTAGGTGTAATGAAGTAGCTCCTCCGGTAATTTGCAGACAACTCCGGATACTATTGCCCTTTCGTGCGGGTCATTGCCACCCCACGATGTTGCAAGACGGCGCATTAAGCGCAGGCGATATTCAGGGAAGTATCCGCCCTTTCTCCACCAGCGTCCTAAATGATAAACTGTACGCTGAATTTCAAATCCATTGGCCTCGATATTGTCCTGAGAGAGGATACTAAGAATACGTTCACGCAGCTTATCGGATACTACCTCGTCAGCATCAATATTCAGAACCCAGTCATGACTGCATTGTGCTAGTCCAAAACGCTTCTGCTCTACATAACCGGGCCAACTACGTGTAATAATTTTACAGTTATACTTTTCAGCAATGCTGAGTGTCTGATCGGTAGAGCCGCTGTCGATCAAAATAATTTCGTCACACCACTTAAGACTATCAAGGCAACGGTTAAGATGACGCTCCTCATTCATGCAGATAATAAATGCTGATATTTTCAAGCGGTTTTCCATCTGATTAGTTAAGCCTTGAGTTCTTTCCTTTTAACTGATTTCGCGCTATTATTTCGCCAATATAATCCAGTTTTGGGGGCCTGTAAAATAGATGAACATCCTTGGAATCTCGGCGTTTTATCATGATAGTGCAGCGTGTTTGGTGCGTGATGGAAAAATTTTAGCGGCAGCTCAGGAAGAGCGTTTTACTAGGAAGAAGCATGATCCTGATTTCCCAAGAAATGCTGTAAAATTTTGTTTGGAATCGGAGCATCTTAAAGTAACAGATCTGGACTATGTAGTTTTTTATGACAAACCTGTGCTCAAGTTTGAGCGTTTGCTTGAAACGTATCTTACCACAGCGCCGCAGGGTTTTACCTCTTACGCTAAGTCAATGCCACTTTGGCTTAAGCACAAACTCTGGATACCGGAGACTATTAAAAATGAATTAGGGTATGAGGGTGAGATTCTGTTTACAGAGCACCATCAAAGCCATGCCGGAAGTGCCTACTATCCTTCTCCTTACGAAAAGGCTGCTATTTTGACAATAGATGGTGTTGGTGAGTGGACTACCAATAGCCTTGGAATAGGTGAGGGAAACCAGTTTCGCTTAATAAAGGATATCAAATTTCCACATTCCCTCGGACTTCTTTACTCTGCTTTTACTTACTTTACCGGATTCAAAGTCAATTCAGGTGAGTATAAAGTTATGGGGCTTGCACCATACGGTGAACCTAAATATGCGAAAATTATATATGATAATCTAATTGATCTTAAGGATGATGGTTCTTTTCACTTAAATCTTAAGTATTTTGATTACATGGCTGGTTTAGCGATGACCAACGAGCTCTTCGGCGAGCTATTTGGAGGAGCAAGGCGCAAACCAGAAAGCCCACTTACTCAGAGAGAGATGGACCTAGCGAGCTCAATCCAGGTAGTGGTTGAGGAGTGTATGCTTAGACAGGCACGCTTTCTTTACAAAGAGGCTCAGACTGATAATCTTTGTTTAGCAGGAGGTGTGGCGTTAAACTGTGTTGGTAACGGAAAGGTATTACGGGAAGGACCCTTTAAAAATATATGGATTCAACCAGCCGCTGGGGATGCCGGTGGTGCTGTAGGTGCAGCATTATGCGTTTGGTATGGGTATCTTAATAATCCTCGCAAAGTTGACGGTAGGAGAGATGCGCAAAAAGCAAGTTTACTAGGACCGCAGTTTACTGGTGAAGAGATACGTCATGATTTGGCAGAATTTGGAGCGGTTTATAAACAATACTCCGGAGATCAGATCTATGAAAAAACCGCAGAGTTATTAGCTAATGAGAAGATTATCGGTTGGTTTAGTGGTCGCATGGAGTTTGGCCCACGTGCCTTAGGTGCACGCAGCATTATCGGTGACCCGCGTGTGCAAACTATGCAATCAAAGATGAATTTGAAGATAAAGTTTAGAGAATCATTCCGACCTTTTGCTCCTGCTGTGATGCGTGAGCATGTATCAGAGTATTTTGATATCGAGTCTGATTCTCCATATATGTTGTTGGTTGCGCCAGTTAAGGAGAGTCGACGCATTTCGATGACTAAGGAGCAGGAGAAGCTGTTTGGGATAGCAAAATTAAATATTCCGCGTTCTGATATTCCTGCCGTAACGCATGTAGATTATTCTGCACGTATTCAGACTGTCGATAAAGATGAGAATCAAAACTTTTATAAATTATTAGCAGCATTTAAGGCGAAAACCGGTTGTCCGGTCCTGATTAATACTAGTTTTAATGTTCGTGGCGAGCCGATAGTTTGTACACCTAAGGACGCTTATACCTGCTTTATGCGAACAGAGATTGATGCGTTAGTGATTAACGATTTTCTACTTATTAAAGAAGAGCAGCCAAAGTGGCAGGAACGTGAAGATTGGCAGACAAAATTTGAGTTGGATTAATCTGTTGTAAGGTTGAAATGGGAATGGCTGTAGGAAAAATTAGTAGACAGGAAGAAAAATTGTCGGTGATTCAAGGTGGCAAAGGAAATGCAAGGGCAGCTGAGAATAGGGATCCCTTAAATGAACTCTCCTTTCGAAAGCCAATCTGGATGCATGTCCGGGAGTTTGCAGCTATTATAGCGGCGATTGCTTTATGTGTAGTTGCTTTCAAGCATTATCGGGGTACGCTTACACTCGAATTATCATTATATATTACTACCTTGGCTCTAGTCTTTTATCTAGTAGGCAGAATTAAGCCCATAATTCTATATCCAATATGGAAAGGATGGATGTGGCTAGGACATGCGCTTGGTATTATAATGAGTTCCATAGTTCTTGGGGTCGGCTGGATAATCTTAATGATACCGGTAGCTGTATTATTAAAAATCTTGAGTAAGAAAGTAATGGATCTTAGTTTTAAAGCTCCAGTAGAGACATACTGGGAGGAGCGTACAGATAGATCCAATGACTTTAAGTTATTGGAGAGGCAGTTCTAACTTTTATACAATAGAAGAATTACTTTACAACCTTAAAAAGCATCATTTGATTGCTCAAAGACTCTTTCAACATCTTCATAAACTCATCTCTACTAATCTCTATCGCTCCAAGTTGTTTTAAAAAATCTGTCATATTCTGACAATCGATCCACTCAATACCACGTTCCTTCAGATAATCAATTAAAAACCAGAGCGCCAACTTTGAGGCATTCGGCCTTCTATGGAACATCGACTCACCAGCGAACATATGTCCGATTGAGACTCCGTAAAGTCCGCCTACTAAGAGATCCTTATAATAGCATTCGACACTATGACAGTGTCCGGCATAATGTAGAGCCGTATACCCCTTTATTACATCTGCTGTAATCCATGTTCCTTTCTGGCCTTTTCTGTTTCTCCACTCAGCGCATGCTGCAACTACCTCCTCAAATGCCGTATTAATTCGAAATGAATAACCGCTGCGCTTACGCTCCTTAACGAGGCTAGCGGATGGAATAAAATCTTTTAAACGCAAAATTGCTCTGTTTGGTGGAGCGAACCAGACCAGTTGGCCCTCTTTAACAGGCCAAAGAAAGATACCGCTACGATATGCGTTGAGTAATGTTTCTACCTCTACGTCTCCGCCAACCCCTAGGATTCCGTACTCATCCGCTAGATCAACTGGTGGAAAACGCGCAATTACCATATCTGGTGTAATTTATTGGGAACTTTTAAACTGTCAATAGAATCTAATAGTTACAAGTAGTCTAGGTAATTACTAATTAACTTCGGGCCTGTGCGAGCGCGGCTCGCACCCTGGGGCAGCCGCTGGCTGCCCCTACGATTTTACCCTCACTTTGTTGAGTAGTTACCAGGCTTGATAATTATTCAACTTCGAGTACTCGCATATGCCCCGTTCTAATACCAATGAGCAATCAGGAACAGACACTATAGAGCGGGAAGATATACGCACAAAGTTACCTAAGATGTATCAGGTACTACTATTAAATGACGACTATACTACAATGGATTTTGTTGTGGCTATACTAGAATCTGTTTTTAAGAAAAGTCCGGCAGAGGCTGTAAAAATTATGTTGCATGTGCACAAGCAGGGACGGGGGCTTTGTGGGGTTTTCACAAAAGAGATAGCTGAGGCGAAAATACTAATGGTCAATAATCGTGCTCGCGCTGCAGGATATCCTCTTAAGGCTATAATGGAGGAGGAATAGATGTTCTCTACAGAGTTAAACTATGCAGTAG
Source organism: uncultured Bdellovibrionales bacterium (assembly GCA_964556665.1). Classification (GTDB taxonomy): domain Bacteria; phylum Bdellovibrionota_C; class UBA2361; order UBA2361; family CAZKXU01; genus CAZKXU01. Next base: position 7,382 of record CAZKXU010000028.1, read on the forward strand.
ATGCGGCGCTAAGGGAGGCCATAAGTCGTCGGCATGCATTTTTCTGTGTTGAGCATATCCTCTATGCATTACTCTTTAATGATGAGGTTTCGGCTACATTGAAACATTGCAGTGTCGATACTGAACTTGTAAAAAAGGATCTCGAGGATTTTTTTGATAATAAAATTGAGGTAATCTCTACAAAAGAGGAGAAAAACTACCAACCGTTACAAACTCCTGCAGTCGAAAGGATCCTAAACCGAGCAGTCTTGCATCTGCACTCTGCACAGAAGGAGATGATCACACCATTAGATCTATTGGTGGCTTTATTCACTGAAAACGAAAGTCACGCTGTGTATTTTCTGACGAAGCAGGGGTGTAGCAGGCTAGATGTAGTCAATTATATATCCCATGGAGTTTCGGCGGGCGATTTGCCAGAGCAGAGTGAATTTAGCACGGAGAGCGATGAGAATACAGATGATGAAGAGCCTGCAAAAAGTAATCAGGAGATAAAGCATAAGGCCGGTGCTATAGAGCGGTTTTGTGAGGATCTAACTACTAAGGCTGCTAATGGTGAGCTTGACCCGATTGTTGGTCGAGATAAAGAGCTAGAACGCTCATTAAAGATTCTTTCAAGGAGACAGAAAAATAATCCACTCTTTATCGGAGAGCCAGGTGTAGGTAAAAGCGCTATGGCTCACGCTCTAGCACAGAGGATTGTATCAGGGGATGTCCCAGCCGGCTTGAAAAAATCCCGTTTATACTCCCTTAATATGGGAAATATTATCGCTGGAACCAAGTTTCGTGGTGAATTTGAAGATCGACTGAAAGGAATTGTAAAGGAATTAACCGCTCTACCAGCAGCTATTATTTTTATCGATGAAATTCATACACTCGTAGGTGCTGGTGCGACCGGTTCAGGCTCACTTGATGCGGCAAATCTATTAAAGCCAGCTTTGGCATCAGGAAAACTCCGCTGTATCGGCAGTACAACACATGAGGATTATAAAAAAAGTTTTGAAAAGGATCGTGCACTTAGTCGAAGATTTTCAGTGGTAGAGCTGGCAGAGCCTTCGATTGAGGAAACGGTGCAGATTCTTAAAGGTTTAAGCGATCGATTCGAAAAACACCACGCTGTAAAATACACTGCAGCAGCATTAAAGGCAGCTGCCGAACTTTCCGCAAAACATATTAACGAACGATTTCTACCTGATAAAGCGATTGATATTATAGATGAAGCGGGTGCTGCCAACGCGCTCCTACCTGCTAAAAAACGTAAACGCTCTATCTCAGAGCATGAAATAGAGCTGGTAGTATCAGCAGTCGCAAAAGTACCGGTGCGTTCTGTCTCAGTTTCAGATGCAGAGTTACTTCAGAATTTAGGAACTACTTTAAAAGAGAGGGTCTACGGGCAGGATCCTGCAGTTGAAGCCGTGGCACAAGCGATCAAGAGAAGCCGTGCCGGCCTGAAAAGTGATCAGAAGCCTGTAGGTTGCTTCCTATTTGCAGGCCCCACCGGTGTTGGTAAAACTGAGCTTGCAAAAGCATTAGCACAGGAGCTAGGGGTTTCTTTCCACCGTTTTGATATGAGTGAATATATGGAGAAGCATGCGGTGGCACGTTTGATTGGTGCTCCTCCTGGCTATGTTGGATATGAAGAGGGTGGGCAGCTTACAGATCTCGTTCGTAGAGAGCCTTATGCAGTGCTTCTATTTGATGAGATTGAAAAGGCGCATGAGGACATCTATAATATCCTTTTACAGGTAATGGATGATGCACGTTTAACCGACTCGCATGGCCGTAAAACCGATTTCCGAAATATCATTCTTATATTAACTACTAATGCTGGATCTGAAGCCTCTGCTGTGCTTGGTTTTGGATCTACCCGAGTCGATTCAAATAGAGAGCGGGCAGTAAAGAAATTATTTAAGCCTGAGTTTCGTAACCGGCTAGATGAAACGGTCTATTTTGTGCCTCTTGCGATCGAGATCATTGAGAAAATAGTGGATAAATTTGTGACCGAACTAGAGCTCCAGCTTAAAGAGAAAGGGGTTAAATTCACCCTTTCAGCAGAGGCTAGACGGCAGCTAGCAGAACGGGGATTTGACCCTGTATTAGGTGCTCGCCCGATGGCACGACTTGTGCAAAAAGAGATTAAGGACCCCCTTGCAGATGAGATTCTCTTTGGTAAGTTAAAGAATGGAGGTGTAGTTAGTATAGGTATAAGTGATGGAAAGCTTAAATTCGAATTTTAAGAGTGAAGTAGGGGCCAGCATGGTAGAGTATATACTTATGCTAGCTCTGCTTGTTCTGCTATTAGCTGGCTTTAGAGCCTCATTAATGTATGCCATACAGGATCGCGCTACTCGTCAGAGCCAGGAACATGATTTTACTACTAAGAAGCCGTTATTTCCGGTGCCAACCCCTACTGTTACACCAACGCCGTAGTTTTTAGTCTAATAAGACATCAACAATAGAGCAGCTTAGTTTTTGAAATTGCCCATTTTCCTGGGCCTGATCTTAGTCCTAATCCTCGCCTAAGTCCTCGTCTTTGATCTTGTCCGGATTCTTCGTTCTAGCCCTGATCCAGGACAAAACAAATCAGGACTGGACAGGGCTTAGGGCTAGAACCAAGAAAACGGACAACGGACAAAGACAAGAACGAAGACGAGGACGAAGGCTAAGATTAAGACTAGGAATGAGGGCATCCTAAAGAGCTATAATTTTCAATACTAGTGCTCCTCCAAATAAGTTTTTTCACGTCTAGCATCACATCGTTGCCCCACCTTGTCACGCTTCTCAGTCGGAAAATCCTCGCAATACTCCAGTATTGCTGCGGATTTCCTCCTTCCGAGGCGTGCCAATCTGGGGCAACGCTGCGCGCTATACGTGAAAAAACTTATTTGGCGAAGCACTAGTGCTACACGAATTTAAGTTACAGCGCACTAGTTAAGCTGCAACGTCTTTGTATACGTATCAAGTGCCATGCGGGTATACATAAAGGCACTAGTTAAATTCTGCCTAAAGTTTGTGTTAGTAGATAGATCGAACCTTAATACAACAGCCTTCTTAGAAGGATGGTCTCTGAAGTAATCCATAAAATCATTGATAGTGATGACATTCGGATCTGCTGGATTACCCCAGTTATAAAGAGAGTTTTGGATAAAAAGCACCACTAAAAAGGTATTATTCATCTGAAAGAAAGTGTCGTAGGCTGCAGTAACATCATCTTTAATTACATTGTAAGGCCTACTTGAACAGGTAAGTAGGCCACTCCTACTTCCTGAAAAATCAGCAAATCCGTCTGCGCAGTTTAGAGGGTTAACTGGATCAGGTCCGCAATTTCTAGCGGTGCACCTTGCAACAGAACATAGACCGGTAACCGGATCCTGTTCGCTCCTTTGATCTAAACATGGCTCCTGTGGGTCGCCGTCTGTCACCACTACTGAAACGCATGGTAGTTCCTCACCTGGAGGGCGGGGATTAGCACGGCGAGCATCAAGACAGCTCTGTAAGACATCTTCTGCAACGCTTACATGATCTGTACCGCCTGGGTAAGGTGCGATCTCATTAAAGACACACGGTGCAAGAGTCTTTACAGGTTCATTATGTGAGTATTGATTGCCGGTTTGTACACCGTCTAGACCAATCTCTCTCAAGGCAGGAAAACTATAGATGCCAAGCTTTCCAAGAAGCGGCGCGGTTCTAAAATACGTATCATCATAAGGACTTTGAGAAGGATCTTGAACCATATTAAGAGGATTCGGAAAATATAATTTTCTTAGTGAGGAAGGGGTAACCCAACTATCCCCCTGTAAGGCAAAGCTATACCAGGCCATCTCTGGTCCGGCCGGATGTATATAGCCGTTAGTAAAATCCCCAGGTTCATTAAGTTCATAAGAACCACATCTGCCTGGTATAAAAGCGGGGTCGGTGTCCGGCACCACAAAGGGGTGAGATGGGTTGTCAAGTGGAAGGTAGTTAATTATTCCACGATGTGTATTATCGACAGCATTTATCGGTCTAGTCGCAGGATTGGGATTATACACTGTACCCCACCAGTTACGATCAAGCATCGGCTGCATCTGGGAGAATCGGTTCAAACCAGGAGAATAACCTGTCGTATCTGAGATTAAGAAATCTTGAGCACCAGCACCAACGTTGTATCTTACGGTTATGTTCTGTAAGGGGTGCTGAGAGAGATCCTCTACTGGCTGCTCATAGATATGACTTGCTCCATAAGTTTGACGCGCCTTTAGCCCATCAAACCAGATGCGTAATCCTGTAGGTGGCTGATTAGTGTCCTTATCTATATTTGAGATGCTGCCATAAGGAGTCTTACCTGCAAATGTTGAAAACTTTATTAGAGACGCAACATCAGAGATGCCCATTAAAAAGATCTGGACCATGCGCTTATAGTCCCAGTAAGCATCTGAATATTTCGTAATAAGAGTTTTAATCGAGGAATTACAGCTTCCAAAATAAGGTGGAATCTCGTTGCCGGAGTAGAAGTTATTGTCACAGTAGTCACCTTCATGAGCTTGAATAAAATTGTGAAGTCCTAAATCAGGTGGATTTACGCAGAGGTTGTTCTCAGTAATTGTGATTTCTGGGATAGGATCGCAGGCGTTGATATCCCAATCATACCTACCGCCTGATTTGTTAGGATTGTTTCCTGCTAACGTTGTGTATAAAAAACGACACTGATGATCCAAGCTTCTATTATTTCTGTTTTTACCTGTCCCCTGAGGCCAGTGGTTGCCGGTATCAAACGCCATCAATCTTACCCCTGGTAAATTCATATTATACTGCCACTCTCCAGCATCAAGTGGAAAGCATGGAGGACATATATTTCCAGAGCCGGGAGGGCATTCACAGGTAGTAGATCCGGTAGGACAGGTAAACTGATCTGGATTACAATCAGTTGGTGGATCATTTAAAAACCCTTTCCAACGTATGTCAGGATCACCACAGACTAGCCGATTGAAATTTGGCTGATCGGTTGGTATGTTATTCAGTTTTGTGTCAAAATAGAATACACCTGGATTGTAGATATCATCAGGCCATCCGTCAGCATTAGCAGATAATGGAGCATTAATTCCCCTACTTCCCTTTGTCCCGCTCACATCAATAGTCTTTCCCCCAAAATACGCGGGAGCTGGATCAAGTCTTTGATCGCAATCACCATCCCCTTTTATACATCCTGGGTTACCTGGACGTAAGTTGTCCTCCTCAAAATAGGCTAATGTATCAGGCGGTTTTGGTATTGGAATATCTGGAGCAGTGTATTCTTTAAACCAGTACTCAAGCGGGAGCCCCCTCACACTTATATACCCAGGTAATTTAGAGAATATCTCGTAGCTACATGCTATCTGATTAACACGTGCCTGTTTTCCAGGATCAAGTGTGCTATAAGGAGCAGAACCGTATCTACTAGGATTTTGTGTAGGCAGGGTGCAGTCTCCATTGGTTGTCGGATTAGTTTCAAATGGGTACCCCATCGGAATCGTACTGCCTACAGCAATAGGGGCAGGTGGGGATCCAATCGCTGTCTCGGGATTTCCATAAAGCGGAACATTAAAATTTGTTGCGAACTGCTGAAGTGGAGTAAAGCTGTTAGGTGGATCGGGTGGCGGCCCAATCATACTGTAAGAGGTGTCAATATAGATAGGCACAAAATGATCAAAGATTGAGCCTGTTATTTTTGTTTGTGTAATGGCACTACCTAGCCCGACACCAGGGAGGAAATTACTGAAAAAACCGTTTAAAAAACCTAGATCGGATTGTATCCGTACGGCTAGTTTTGCCGGAACAACTGAGGAGTCATACTGGAATTCCACCACGCCATTTGTGAGCGTTTGCGGGGCACCTGCTATAGCTACATCTTCCGCTTGGACATCAGGGAATCCATTCAAGAATGTTACCCAGGCTGCTCCATTTAATGCCCCTTGCTGGTTAGGGATGGCAGCTTTCCCAACCTGAACAGCCTGAAGTACTGTATAAAAACCGCGCAAACTGCGGCTGATGCCATCTAAATATTGAATTGAGCTAAACAGCAGTAATAGCAGGGCAGCTATGCTGATTGCACCAATTACAAGAACCTGGCCGCTTTCACTGTTTCTTACTCTCATTCGAATTGTGCCTCCACATCGAAAAAGAATGTTCTAAAGTCAACAATCGGATCACCGCCATAAAATCTTGGGGGAATAGAGCACTGCGCTAGGTACATTACTGGCCTTAGTCGGGAGTATGCAGTTATATCAGGTATGTTAAACCCGGGGACGACAGGCATATTTAGCTGCATCAGTAAGCGGCCAAATGGAACAGGTGGTGAGGTAGGATTGGTATTATCAGTAAGGAGTTGACGTCTCAAAATGAGGTTATTTTGTGCCCGTTTATATGTATTAAAATCTGTTTGTATCCTTGCTTTTATACTTTGATCACCGTTTGGAGCAAAGCATTCGTCATCTTCAGGCTCTGTATAAAAACGGTACCGTGCTGGATCGGGTGGATTATATTCAGCTCCATCTCCTGCTATGGCGCTATCGGATGCAGAGCCTATATTTTGCGCATTTTGGCACCTTCCACCGGGTCTTGTCCTAACACAAATATCGTAGTACCAGAGCTCGGCAGCCATGCCGGCGGTCACTAAGCTAGAACCGGAGCCAATATTATCGATGATATTATGATAAAACTGCAACATGCCGGGCATGAATATATCGAGCTCGTCAAAGTTTGCTTTTCGGACATTTATAAATGCAGAATCCGGTGTAGGACCTTGATCGATAAAGATATAAAGAGGACGAAACCGGTTTCTTGCAGCAAGCTGAATTAATGCGGCATTATGCCGCTCCTTAGTTATTGCAACAACTACAACATCCCAATAAGCGGTAAAGATAATTAGAAAAAGAGGCAAGAGGATCGCAAACTCAAAAAAAGCGGCACCTAGTTCCGATCCTCTCTTTATATTAGCCTCAAGCCGTTTGTACCTCAAATGGCAAATCCTTATTACAAAAAGTAGGCTAAAAATAACTATTTTTATTCATTTATAACAATCTCGTTTGGAGGATCGTATGTATTGCTCCCATCGCTTGTTGTGTATCCAGACTTTACTTTCTCTATCTTTTCGGAGTTGTTACCGCCGCCACTACCACCGCCGCTACCGCCACCACTACCGCCGCCGCCGCTGCCGCCGCCACTACCACCGCCGCTACCGCCACCACTACCGCCGCCGCTACCGCCACCATTCCCATTTCCACCAGGAGGAGGGTTGGCATATGACTGCGACACATTGACTGTTAGAAATGAAGCTAATCCAAGTAAGAGTAATAGACGGGCCAATTTTGTTGACATAGTGAGTTACCTCAGCTTAAAAGATTACAAAATAATAGTATAAAGCAAGAAATATACCAGACTTGTTAGTAAGTTAACTAACACCGGTACAGTAATTAAGAATATCATTACAGCTGTAGCCTTCACAAGGATTTAAGTGCTACCACAATAACAACAAGGAATAATCTCCTGATCTTAAGAAGTTGTCTGTAACTATCAGAAAGTACGCTAGATCAGGTAATTGATATAAATTATTATATACCCACCGAGTAAATCTACCTTAACAAAATCCCATAAGAATCAATAGAATCCACAGCTACAGAATTTTGGCTAACAAACCGAGCTCGAAGCGGGTTGCCAACCCAAGATCGCCAACTGCCCCATGGTTCAACTTTAATGAAGAAACCGGAATTTAGATCGTAACCGCTTATAGGGCCTGTATTTCCCTGACCTGGTCCGCCACCACGACCGCTGCCACCGCCTCCAGGGTTAAACTGAGGTAAAACTATCTCAGCCCAGATCTGAGCGCGTTTCTCATTCCTGCGGGTCTCACCGTAGGCATACCGTCGTTCAAGAGCTAATTCAGCGACATAGTTGACCCGAGCAACATCTGCATTAACTTTTCTATTAAAGTGCTTTTTATTTATTGCTCTATTATAGGCAAGTGTTTGGTAATCAATCGGCGAAGTGCTGTGTTGGATAAAGAGATCTTTTATGACAACGTTATTTACATGATTGAGATTGCTATTAACATCGGCTGTGGCTGCCATCTGGGTATAAACTACATCCCTGGTAATCGCGCCAAGCTCTGTAAAACCTATAGCTGTTAATACAAACCCTAAGAGGATCCCTAAAAATAAGGGGAAAGTGAGCACCGCTTCGATCATTGCAGCACCGCTTGGAGAGAGAAATTTTGAGTTATTTAGCATAGCTCTACAATATGAGTTCGAAAAAGTTTGCACCGTGGGACCGCGGGCTTCCAGCGCGCTTTTATTCATGTTAATTCAACAAAGCGGGCTGGACCACGCTACGCGTGGACTTGTTGATGCTTGCTTTGCAAGCATTTATCTTACGCTGCCTGGTAGGAGTGCTTTGCACTATCCAGGCGCGTCCCGCGGTCCCATTGGACTATTCCTATTGTACCATAATTCTTGGCAAGAATCTTGCCAGTATATTTATATCGGCATCTTGAGGGGGTTAGTAACGGAAAAATACTCCCTTTTTAGGCAATAATTTCCAAGGAACTGGAGCACTTATGCGCCTTGAATCAGCACTATACGCAAACCGCTCAGGTACACTCGTACATGGTCAAGCCATATCAGTGATTAGTGATAATATCTCAAACTCTAATACTACGGCTTATAAATCCTCGAAGGTACAGTTTTCTGATTTATTAAGCGGAACCAACTCTAGTGATAATAGTTCCCTTGCCGTCTCTGGTAGTGGGGTGCAGCTTCAGTCCGTTAAACCGATATTCCAAAATGGGGTGATAGAGTTTACAGGGAAAAATTTAGATCTCGCTATCGAGGGGAACGGATTCTTTCTCGTTGGGGATGCAGATAATCCATTATACTCACGTGCTGGAACATTTGGACTAAATGATGAAGGGCTCTTGGTAAACGGAGCAGGGGACGAGGTGCTTGGTTATACTGGTGATTCAGAGACGCTAGGAACTCTGGATATGGTTAACGTGGTTGTTTCAGCGGAAGCTACCTCAAGAATCACCCTGAAGGGTAATCTCGATTCACGCTCACCGATTACGACTATTCCGGATACAATTGATGAATTTACAGATATTGGAGAGTCAGCCACGACATCTACTGTCTTTTCATCGGTAGACTCTTTAGGAGAGCAGCATGATATACTCTTCGCCTTGTATAAAACAGCACCTAACACCTGGAAGGCACGGGCCTATATCGATGGTGGAGAGGTCGGAGGCACTGCAGGAGCACCAGTGCAGATTGGAGAGGAAACAACGCTAAATTTTAGCAGCACTGGCGGGCTTACAGGAGAGGTGTTACTTACAGCTACACCAGCCTACTCTAACGGCTCAAATCCAGGCAATTTTGCGGTTGATCTAAGCAACTATGTTCAATTAGCAACTGGCTCTGAGATTAAACTCGTTTCCTCAGATGGGCAGCTCGGAGGAAGTGTAGAGAGTTATGATGCCAAATCAGATGGGCGGCTTTTTGCTACATTAGATTCCGGAACTCAAACACTTATTGGAACTATAGCGCTTGCAAATTTTACCAATGTTGATGGTTTGCAGCGCGCTGGTAATAGTGCCTATGTTGAAGGTACTAATGTTGGCACACGCACTGTAGATAATCCCGGAGAGAGCGGATTAGGAGAATTACGAGGAGGTTCGCTTGAGCGTTCGACGGTCGATCTAGCGGAACAGTATGTAGAATTGATCTTCTATCAACGTGGGTTCCAAGCAAACGCCCAGAACTTAAGTACTGTTAGTCAGCTACTACAGCAGATTATTTCATTAAAGTAGTTTTGAGCCACTGAGCTGCTGCTGTCCCGATTAAGTGATTGGTATCAGCCTTAGTATGACACTGATCGTAGAAGATCTCCTGGTTCCTGTATTGTCTGAGTAGTGGTAGAAGATCATAAACTGGAAATCCAAAATTATTAGATAATTCCTGCAATTTTTTTTGTGGATAATCATCGACGAAATCTGCATAAACCTGAAATGATACAGGAAATGCGAGTATTCCGATCTTAAATCCATACTTCTTCGAAAGACTGTCAGCTCGTTCAAGCTGATTGTTTATCGTCTTCCATGACTCAGCAAGCCAGCCTGCACCCCAGTCGTATTTGGCGTGTTCAATTAGCTCTTTAAATTGCTGCGGATCCGATTTCCAATTTAATTTATCTTTATATTCTACCCAGCGCAGTGGCTTCTCTGGAGACTCATCAAGAAAATTCTGAAAGAGGAAATATCTGTAGATAGCATCGACTATAAGAAAATTGGATCTCCACCATACAAGTCTCCCCATCTTACTAATAAACCCCCAGGCTGGGCGACTGTCATTAAGATAAAAACCGAATAGAACAATATTCGGCCTGATTTTCTCAACGATTTCTTCTAGTAGATCAAGTTCTTCAAGCAAGCCAACATTACTAAGACCTCCATTTATAACGGTTAGGTTCTCCATATCAAGATTGCGATGAATTGAACTAACATATGTATCTTCTGCAGGTAGGTAGTCGGCTAAAGTAATCGAATCTCCTAACACTAGAATACGTGTCTCACCAACATGTGTTTTATCTATCTCGGCAGCTCTTAATCCTAGTGAGTTAGTGTTAATATGGATGTCTTGCTCGGAAAGATAGTGATTCTTAATCGTAACTTTTGCATTAGGTACGAGTCGCCGTCCTTTATCTGTCAGCCTAACAAGTAGAAAAGGATCGGATTGAATTAATACGGTGTGTGAAGAGTCAGATTGTCGTACGATAAAAGCAGAATTGGCACGTAGATACATCTCCATACCTAGTAAAGTTATGGCAACGGAGATAGCCCAAATAGAGAATTTAAAAATTATTCGCATTTTACGGTCAAGATCCTTTATACTATATTCCTGTACAGATAGCAGCTTTCAGAAGCAGAGTAATTGTTCATACAAAGTAGACATTGGGAGCGCGCATCCTGCCCGCAAGCGAATCGACTGCAACTTATTTGCGGGCAGGATGCGCGCGGTCCAAGTGTGAGCTGGGCTTTGCCCACATTATCTAAATAATTATATATTTATCTTACGGACAATCTTCCAATTAACTCCTTAAGGGCACCTGAAGATCTCTTAAAATCTCCATCTTCTTCCGCTCTTTGCAGTAGAATCGATAATAAGTCCTCTTCTAGCTCCAACATAGCTTTAAGCTCTTTATCAGCAGTGCCGCCAAGTAGCACGATATCCCGATCCCTTTTTAGTCTGGAGAGCATACGTACCGCCTGACGGGCAACTTCAAGATATTCTGTATCGTGAAGCATAGTAAATAGTCGGGATACAGATTGAGTTATATCAATAGCAGGACGTATGCCTTGCTCAGCTAGACGGGAACTAAGAACGATATGGCCATCGAGTAAGCTTTTTATCTCATCACCAAGGGAATCACTCTCTCCCTCGCTGTGCGCTAGCACTGTATAGATCGCTGTTATGGATCCATTCTCATTATTTCCAGCGCGCTCAAGGAGTTTTGGTAGCTCGTTATAGACTGAACCAGTATAACCTTGCCGTATCGGAAGCTCGCCGGAAGCTAATCCGACATCTCGGATGGCACGCGCCGTGCGGGTAATAGAGTCAACCATGAGAAGCACCCGCTTCCCCTGCGCCCTAAAATATTCAGCGATGGCAGTGGCGGTATAAGGCGCCATCTGACGGCGCAGCGCTGATTCATCACTCGTGGCAACTACTAAGATCGACCTTTTCATCCCATGCCCGCCAAGATTATGTTCGATAAACTCCTTTACCTCACGGCCACGTTCCCCGACCAGAGCAATTACTGCGACATCGACCTCTGCCTGTCGAGCAATCATGCCTAGTAAAGTTGATTTTCCTAGACCGGCAGAGGCGAATAGTCCTATACGCTGACCAACTCCAATACTAAGAAGAAGGTCGATCGAATTAACTCCGGTAATTAGCTGCTCCGTGATCGGTTCTCTGCTTAATGCATTTGGTGGAGGCTCAAAAATATTAAGCTCTACAGATTTAGTTGGCACGCAAGCTGTAGTCTGAAGGATTGGGCGGCCCCAGGCATCAAGCACCTGGCCTTTAAGCTCCGGAGAAAAGTGTACTGATGGGCGCATCATCTCACAGGATACCTCTGCGCCAACACAAAGGCCCTCTGCTGAGTCAAAGGGTGCTAGCGTAATCCGATCCTCCTCGAATCCGACAACTTGAGCTGGGATTTTTCTGCCGCTTCTTTCTGCAAGATAACATAAATCTCCTATAGCAGCTTGCGGAATACGTGCCAACACTACAGCACCTCGAACACTTACTACCCGTCCGGAGCTTCTAAAAGGGGGAGGATCGATTTCATTTAGAAGATTGCGCAATTGCATTTTGCTCTCCCTTTTCAATACTCAATTTGTAGATCATCTTGGACTTAATCAGATCTAACTGTGCTTGCCATGATAGTTCGATCTTGCCTGAGATGCTTTCAACAATGGCATCTCCTCTTGTGATCTCAGAATCAGAGATGAGTTTAAAGGGTAGCGTCTCTAGTAGTTGCTTTAGATCCTTTGCAACGCTGTCTTCGTCAAGCGGATTTACGGTTATTTTAAGTGCACGTCGATCAATTAAGGCCCTAATCGCCTCCTCGATCCGTGCTGTTATTAAATTACTATTATCTGTAAATTGTTCACCTAAAATCCTTTCTATTACCCCAATACTTAGATTTACACAGTCCTCCTTAGCCTGTTGAACTAGCTCGACGTACTTGTGCTGTAAAATTAAAAGCTCTGCCTGGAGAGAACGCTCAGCCCCTTTCGCGGCAGATTGATATGCTAACCTGCGTGCACGTATGCGTGAGGATCTTAATCTTCGTGCAGCAGCCCGACGCTGCATGAGAAATTCTCTTTTCAACTCCTGCTGCATATTCTGTAAAAGCTCGATTCCGCACAGAATAGCGCTGGCATCTGAGCTTGAAAAAGGGAGATATGTAGCTGATATCACAGTCATTTATGTTGTAACGGTTACTCTTCCGTAGCGATATAGATATGTATTCGAGAAAAAGCAGTGAAAGTTTCCTTTTTTAGGAAACTCTCTTTGCCCTTGCTATGATTTCGTTCAATTCTGCTGAACGTATTAAAAATGAGAAGAATATAAATATAGAAACTGACAAAGTACTCTGCCAGAATAAAGACCAGGCGGAATTACATTCTGGGAAAAAGTAAAGTACACCAAAGGTTAATAACAGAGCCGCTATTGCCTTATTACCTGCGCGTAAGAAAGGAGACCATGAGATCGAATCGTTTCTACGTGCAAGAAGGTAGATGCTCACTACAAGAGAGAGGAGAGACGGTAGGGAGGAGGCAAGCGCAAGTCCTAGATGGCCAAGTGCATATGTAGGCAACCAAAGCCTTAAAAAATTCTGAGCACCTGTTAATACTGAATAAAGTGAGCCCGAGGTGGGTATTAAGTCTCCCATCAAGGTTAGTGCTAGGATGATATTAATTAAAAGATTTATTAACCCGATCAATGTAGGCGTGCGTGTATCTTTGCTTGCGATAAAGGCACGCGCTATCAGAGACTGACAACTTATACTCCACAGCCCTAGAGCCAAACCTTTGACTGCCAAGGCTGTCATCGCTGTTGAGTGTGCATCAAATGCGCCGCGCTCAAACAGCACTCGTACAATTGGAATAGCAAAATAGAAAATAAACGCCGACGTGGGCAGCATGATAAAACTAGTAAAGCGCAGCGAGTCCATTAATTTTTTTGCGAAATCGCTTTTATCAGAGTTGGAGTTTGATTGTGCAAGAGCCGGAAGTAAGACTGAGCCAAGAGCGATTGTAAATACACCTATCGGGAGTTGAGTGAGTCTGTCAGCATAAAACAGCCAGGAGACACTGCCATTTTGCAGGAATGAAGCAAGAATGGTGCCGATGAAAATAGTGATCTGATAGATCGTTGCTCCAAAGAGTGCGGGTATCATTAGTCCGACAAGATTTCTAATAAGTGGTACTGTAAGTGCAAATCTTGGGAGAATCGAAAAATTAGCTCTGGCTAAGGCTGGTAGTTGAGCTATAACTTGAGCAGCTCCTCCAAGTAATACAGATCCAGCCATAATTAGGATTGCAATTGGTGCTGGAAAGAGAAAAGCGAGTGAAGCAGCAACTATAAGCACGAGATTCATAATGACCTGTGCAAATGCCGCGGCACCAAATACTCCGATCGAGCTGAGTGCGCTGCCTAGTAGAGCGATTAGGCTTACGAAGATGATATACGGAAACATTATCGCGGTAAGATTAGAACAAAGCTCTCGTTTGCCTGAGATAAGCGCAAATCCAGGGGCAAAGATATCGGTAATCTCAGAGGAAAAAATTATGCCTAGCACGGAAAGAGTGCCAGTTGCCAGTAGCAGGAAACTGCAGGTGATTCTTAAGGACTCTTGTGCGGCAGCGTGGCTTTTTTTTAATTCTTCAGTAAATAACGGTACAAAAGCGGAGGTAAGAGCACCTTCAGCAACGAAACTTCGCAGTAGATTGGGAATGCGAAAAGCTACGAAAAAGGCATCTGCGTAAAGACCGGAGCCAAACAGCATGGCCATTAGTAGATCACGGATAAACCCTAAGGCACGGCTTAGGATCGTCATAGTCGCAACTATCGCCGTGCCACGTAGTATGGATATAGAAGCCATCCCAACATTTCAGCAATAGTTAGACTGGGACCGCGGGCATCTTGCCCGCATTCTCACAACTGCTGCTGCGATTCAGCGGGCAAGATGCCCGCGGTCCCAGGTAAAGTTTATCTCTCCCTATCCAGCCTTCTGAGTGTCAGCTGAGGCGGTAGCACTCTTTCCGGTTAACCAGCGATCGATGATCCCTTTAAAGTGCTCGAACGGGTATGCGCCTTTTACCGCTACGCCGTTAACAAAAAAGCCAGGTGTTCCCTGGATCCCATTTTTCTTTCCAAGCTCGGTATCAGCAGCAACTGCCTTCGCTGCTTCATCCGATGAGCTGTCTTTCTTAAATTGCTCAATGTTAAGGCCTAATTTCTTAGCATGCTCAAGGTAAAGAGCGTCTCCTAAGTTTGCCTGATTTGCGAAAAGTGCATCATGCATCTCCCAGAATTTACCTTGCTTGCCGGCAGCATATGCTGCTTTTGCTGCAGGAACAGCATCTTTATGGAAATCAAGAGGCAGATTTTTAAATACTACCTTTACATCGTTAGGATATGCTTTTAATACCTCTTCCATTGTCTTGGCACCACGTGAACAGTATGGGCACTGGAAGTCAGAGAATTCAATAATCGTAACTTTAGCTCCGGCTGGTCCACGTGAAGGACTATTGCCTGCATCAATTTTCACAGGATTTTTAAACTGCTCCTCAGTTTCTGCCATCGCGCGAGCCTGCTGCTCTTTTTTCGCACTCTCCTGCTGCTTTCTAAAGTAGCCCTCAACAGTTTTTGCGATTTTCTCCTGCCCTACATCTGTAGCAAGGTATTTTTCCATCATGGCATTAAAATTTTTGTCGTTTACCTCAGCAAACGCTGTGTAGGTCGACAGCAATGAGATCACCGCGATCCCTTTGAAAAACAGGTTCCTATTCATCTCAGTATTCCTTAAAAGAAAAGTTACAAAAGTTAGAGGCAGCCAGCGTGGCTGCAGCAGCTCAAATTCTTACATAACTTTAGTTATGACGCCACAAGATCAAGCTATAAGGGTTTGTTTTGAACAATAAAACATCATTACTCCAAAGCGGTATTTGAGATTAAACCCTGATCTGTTATAAACGGCTTCTAGTCAGCACAGCCGCGCGGCTTAGCTTATAGCGCCGGAGGTATTTAAGGGACATATTTTATGAAAAAAGGATTTAAAGTTATAGGAATAATTATGATTTTAGCAATAAGTTTAGCTGCAGAGGTATTCGCGGATACAGAGATGATTGTAACATTTGAGACTTCAAAGGGTAATATAGAGATTAAATTAACACCTGAGAAAACCCCAATTACTGTTGCCAATTTTGTAAACCTAATTCAGCGCGGATATTACAACGGACTTAAATTTCATCGTGTCATAGATAATTTCATGATCCAAGGTGGAGATCCGGAGGGGACGGGCGGCGGTGGACCTGGCTATGAATTTCAGGATGAGTTTGATAAGTCACTAAGACATACCGGACCAGGTGTGCTTTCAATGGCAAATCGTGGTCCTGGAACAAACGGCAGTCAGTTCTTCATTACGCATGTAGCGACACCTTGGCTAAACGATCATCACACCGTATTCGGGAATGTCACCAAAGGACAGGATGTTGTTAATGCAATACGACAAGGTGACACGATCGTTAAGGCAACCGTAAAAGGGGATACTACTGCAGTTTTTGCAAAGGCTGGAGATCGACTAAAGGAATGGAATTCTATTTTGGATAAAAAATTCCCAAAGAAAGGGTAGTAATCTTGTAATTGCTCAAAAAGTGTGGGCAAATTCGAAACGGCCTCAAAGAAGTTGTAGGGGCGGATGGTAATCCGCCCCAGTGTGCGAACGGCAGCTCGCACAATATTGCCCCGCAACCAAACAATTGTTAAAAATCTACAGATACCCCAAGCTCTTTAACTGTTCTGTCTCTTCAGGAAGAGTTTTGATTTCTTTAGTAGAGCCGCCGAGACTCTCGCCTTGATTCTTTAGAACATATTCAAGTTTGCTACGTAGTTGAGGAAATTCCTTCACACCTTTTGTCTGCTCTGCATTCAGCTCGAAAGGATCTTTTTCAAGATTGAATAGCTCGAACTGTTTAGTTGGTTTGTCATAAATCAACTTAAAAGGTGACTGTAAGATCCCCGCTTTGTAAGCTTTAATCGCGGTAGAGTTAAAGTCAACCTCGAAACTAATCGTGTGATCTTTTCTGAAGGGCTTACTGTGAAAAAGTTCCTCCATCCATCCTGGCCTTCGCAAGGAGTTAGTTTCGATAGTTGAGCTATCAAGATTAAGTATAGTAGAAAAAACTTCAGAAGTTGAGACAGGTTCTTCGACAAGTCTAGGCGTGAGTACTTTAGGTAGAGAAAATATCAAAGGAACCTGTATTAGTTCATTATATAAAGTCCGTGTGTGTCCGATCCAATCATGCTCCATAAACTCCTCCCCATGATCGGCTGTAAGAATTACTAATGTATTATCTGAGAGTTTAGCGTCTTTAATAAACTGAATGACTCTACCAATCTGGCTATCTGTGTAGGAGATCTCCTCATGATAGAGACCATTTAAGTATTGCAGATCCTCTTTGGTCAGATTAGGAATTCTCTTTCGCAGCTCTCTAATATCCATGCCGGGCTGAAGTGATCCGCTGTATTTGGAGGTAAGATCAAACTGCGCATGATGCTGATAGTTATAATGAGGATCAAAATAGTGAAGAAACAGAAAGAAGCGCTGCTTAGTAAATTTATCCTGATTACTTTGGAGCCATTGTATGCCTCCATCAGAGACTTTTTCCGAGGTAACTGCATGATGAACATTGCCTTTAAATTTTACAATACGGTAATCATCAAAGCCCTGTTTAAATCCATGTTTAGCTGTAAGGAAAGTGTGGCTTACTCTACCAGCTGTCAGAAACCCACGTGCCTTAAGCTCCTCTGCCAATGTCGTGAAGCTGTCATCTAGTATGCTACTAACTTTCTTTACCTGATGTTGAGAGGGCATTAGGCCCGTCAAAAGGGATGCAATAGATGGTTTTGTCCATGGCGCAGAGCTGTATGAGTTTTTAAAACTCACCCCATTATTGGCAAGTTCGTCAATGTTTGGAGAGATGCTTTTGCCGTCGTATTGAACACCTAAGTGTCTTGCCCCTAATGTGTCAATTACAATCAGTAAAATATTAAGATCTTCAAGTTTTGGTGTTGTAGGAGCGGCTCGATTGCATCCGTGAAGGAGAATTGCGCAAAGAAAAAGTAAGGCTACAAAGCTAGTACGATGCATAGAGTTAGTATATATTCAAACTGTGGAATATTGCAAAATCTGCACTCTTTACAAAGAAGTTGCTAAGATTGGTTACACCACTACATTTTAGTCAAGCGCTGCATTATCTTTGCAGTAATCACTGTAGCCTATATCGGCAACTTCGTTATAAATAATGCTAATAGAGCCTAAGAATAATAAAGATAAGCTTGAAGAGTTAAAATCTTTAGGATACATGTAGTGGGGCAATTCATGCACTTTTGTGGCGCGTTTGCACGTGGAAAGTTTGCAATGTTATTATAGCTACTATTAAATATGTTAAGTTACCTAGAGCAGCTAGAAGCTGAAAGTATTTATATCCTCCGCGAGGTTGCTGCTCAATTTGAGCGTCCGGTTATTCTTTACTCAGTGGGTAAAGATTCCTCGGTCTTACTTCGTCTGGCGCAGAAGGCTTTTTATCCTGGGAGAATTCCTTTTCCTCTGTTGCATGTTGATACCGGCTATAAATTTAAGGAGATGTATGAGTTTAGGGATACATTCACTAAAGAGATTGGCGCAAATCTAATTATTTATCGAAACGAAGATGCAATTAAAAATAATACAAATCCATACGACTTAGGAACACAGAAGTGCTGTGGACTGCTTAAGACAAAAGCACTGTTAGACGCCTTAAAAGAGAATAAATTTAACGCCGCTATAGGTGGAGCTAGACGAGATGAGGAGCGCTCCCGCGCAAAGGAGCGGGTCTTCTCTTTTCGCGATCAATTTGGACAGTGGGAGCCGCGCAGTCAGCGTCCTGAGCTATGGAATCTATATAACGGCAAAATATTACAGAACGAGTCGATCCGCATCTTTCCGCTTTCTAATTGGACTGAGCTTGATATCTGGCACTATATATTGCTTGAAGAGATACCGATTGTGCCGCTGTATTACGCAAAAATGCGCAAGGTAGTAGTGCGCGGAGAGCAGCTCATTCCTATTGACTCTAAAGCGCGGGTTTTCTCTGGTGAAGAGCCCAAGGAGGTTATGTGCAGGTTTCGTACATTAGGGTGTGCTCCATGTACTGGTGCTATTAAGTCGACAGCGGACAACCTTCCAAAAATTATTGAGGAGATGGTTTTAGCTCGCACCTCTGAGCGTGCGACCCGTATTATAGATCATGACCAGGATGGTTCTATGGAGATGAAGAAACGGGAGGGGTATTTTTAGATGTCTCTTGATAATATAACCCAATTTCTTGAACGTGCAAGACAGGCAACCTTGCTCCGTTTTTCGACAGCTGGCTCAGTTGATGATGGTAAATCTACCTTAATAGGAAGACTGCTTCATGATTCAAAGAATATATTTGAGGATCAGATTGAATCGCTCAAGAAGCGTTCGCAAAGACGTGGAGCCGCAGGCTTAGAGCTTGCTCTAGTAACAGACGGTTTAAAAGCAGAGCAGGAGCAAGGGATAACAATAGATGTAGCCTACCGGTATTTTTCGACTCCAAAGCGACGCTTTATTCTGGCTGATACCCCTGGGCATGAGCAGTATACCCGTAATATGGCCACAGGCGCTTCGACTGCTGCGCTGACAATAGTCTTGGTGGATGCATCTAAAGGTATACTGCCACAGACGAAGCGGCATGCCTTCATCGCTTCCCTTATGGGTGTGCCGCGCCTTTTGGTTGCGGTTAATAAAATGGATCTAGTGCAGTACGAAGAGAAAGTATTTGAGCAGCATCGAGCGGATTTTATAAAGTTTGCGGAGCGGTTAGGAGTAAAAGAGCTAAAATTTATACCTGTCTCAGCACTTGAAGGGGATAACGTAGTAGAGCCATCTACTAAAATGAGTTGGTACCACGGCGAAACGATTATTGAGTATCTTGAGAATGTATATGTGCAGGCCGATGAGAACCTAGTTGATTTTAGATTGCCGATACAGAGCATAATTAATCCGCATGCAGCATTCCGCGGTTTCGCTGGCAAAATTTCATCAGGGATACTAAAGAGCGGTGATGAAGTTATTGCACTGCCCTCAATGAAAAAAAGTCGGGTGAAGGGCATACATCTGCTTGGAAAAGGAACTGAGCTTAGGAATCTTGAGGAGGCTTTTCCAGGGCAGTCAGTCGTAGTAACTCTACATGACCAGCTAGATGTTGGCAGGGGCTCAATGCTGGTTAGACCAGGGAATCTTCCAAATATCCAGAATCAGTTTGAGGCTATGGTTGTGTGGATGAGTGACCATGAGCTTGATCCTAAGAAACAGTATCTGATTAAGCACACCGCCAGTGATAGCAAGGTCTTTATTAATGAGATACGTTACCGCGTAGATGTTAATACCTTAAGTCGATTGGAGGCAGCACCGCTACATCTAAATGAAATCGGAAGAATTACCTTTACAGCCACACAGCCTTTATTCCTGGATTCATACCGTAATAATCGTGCAACCGGTAATTTTATTCTGGTCGAACCGGATACATTTCTTACAGTAGCAGCTGGCATGGTCATAGATCGGCTGCCACAGGAATTTTTGGATGAACCACCTGTTGAAGGAGGGAAAAATCCGAAATCAAAGAATCTTCATCTTGAACAGAGCTTAATTGGAAGACAGGAGCGGGAGAAGAAGTTTGGTCACATAGCAAAGACTTATTGGTTCACAGGCCTTTCAGGTTCCGGCAAGTCTACCGTTGCTAAAGCCTTAGAGAAGGAACTCTTTGATCGTGGTGCACCGATCTATAGGCTAGATGGGGATAATCTGCGAGGTGGGCTTAATCGAGATCTAGGCTTTTCAGCAAAGGACCGTGGAGAGAATATTCGCCGAGTTGCTGAAGTGGCACGATTATTTAATGAAGCTGGTGTGAGTGTTATCTGCTCCTTTATCTCCCCTTTTAGGGCAGATCGTGAGGATGCTAAAAAAATAATCAGCTCGGATAGTTTTATAGAGATCTATTTAGAAACGCCGCTTGCTCTATGTGAAGAGCGCGATCCTCATAATCTTTATAGAAAAGCTCGCGCAGGAGAGATTAAGGATTTTACAGGAATTAGCTCACCTTATGAAGTTCCTCTTAAGCCTGATCTTGTGTTAGACACCTCAAAGTTGAGTGTAGCTGAATCTGTGAAGGTTATTTTAAGCAGTAGATAGGAATGGAGAAATTATTGCAAGTGTAATTGCTCAATAAATACGGGTAAAATCGTAGGGGCAGCCAGACTTCGGCGAGCTCAGTCGAGTCGCGGCTGTCCCAGGGTGTGGGCTCCGCTCACACGGACACGGAGTTAATGAGCAAATACTTGCAAGTGAGGTCACTGCTTAAAATGAGCGGGTAATATTATTTTCGCAACTCGTTCTAACCCTGCAAGATCCTGAAAGAATGAGAGAGACTCTATTTGCACACTACTCTGCAATAACCCCTCAATTGCGCTTCGTTGATCCGAGCCGATCTCAAGAATTAATGCACCTCCAGGCTTAACAAAGCTGAATGCATTTTTAATAATTATACGATATGCGTCTAAGCCATCCTCCCCTGCAAAAAGAGCATTAGCTGGTTCATGTCGAGTTTCCGGTGACATGTTGGAGGCTCCAAGGGCTACGTAAGGAGGGTTGCTTATAATTAGATCAAACGCAGAATGCACCTCCGAAAACCAGTTGCTTTGGGAGATTTGAATCTGACTAGAAAAATTGTGATATCTTACATTGCGCTCAGCAATAGTAAGAGCAGCCGCACTTATATCCGTGGCAAGAATTGAAAAGGGATGCTTGTCTGCTGAGAGTGCAGAGGCCAACGCTATAGCAATAGCACCTGATCCGGTTGCCAGATCAAGTATAGATAGATTGCCTTGACGATTTTTTAGGAACTCTAATGCGACCTCTACTGCGCGCTCGGTCTCTGGACGAGGGATTAAAACATCAGAGGTGACCTCAAAATCCAGTCCCCAAAATTCCTTTCTACCGATGATGTATGCAATCGGCTCATATGCAATTCGTCTTTTAATAAGGTTCCAATATGCTTGAAATATATGATCGGGAAGCTGGCGAGCAGATTCGGTTATGAGTGAGATGCGAGGAATATTGAGAATATGAATCAATAGAAGTTCGGCATCTAGACGTGGAGTGGTAGAGCTAGATAAGAGCGCTTCTTTCCCTTGTAATATCGCTGTTTCAATCGTGTGCTCCATTTTCATCTTACTCTGTAAATTTGCAGATGTTTGTTACATGAGCCGCTAAATTCTCATATACATAAAATCCTGCAGAAATCTGGATGAAACTTTTGTTATAATTAGCATAGTTTGCAAGAACCATATTTTGTGTCGTCATATCCTGCTCAAGTATGATTATAGCCTTGGGAGACTCACGCTTAATCAGATCCAAAAGTGTTATGCCTTGTAGTTTCGCCGCCTGCTCTGTAAACGCTGTTACAGTAAGATAGTTCTTAAACTGTGGAATTAGCGCAAAGAGAGGGCCAGGTCCGGCCACAACGGTATCAATAGGAAATGTCTGTGCGATGCAGTGGGCGTACGATTCCCTGATCTCTGTATCGCCGCTGTGGGTAAGGTGTGCCTCAGTAATAGAAGCAGTTTTTAGATATATTGTTATAAGCACAGTCAGCAATAGCGGAATTGAGAATGCTCGACTGCTGATAGTAGTGATGATTGCACGACTAAGTATTGCGCCCAATAGCGGGAAAATCAGAGGTATTAGGTGTTGTTCGTAATGTGGAGGAATAACAAGTATAAAAAAAAGATAACTTCCTAATAAAGCCAGACAGTAATGCTTAAATATCTGTTCCTTTATTAATCCTGAGATAAACAGATAGGCTGCTAATATAATTAAAAGTAAGATCTCAGTAGGGTAGGTGAGGAAAAGATCAAATATGCGTGTCTGCTCACGTAAAAAGATATTTGGCATACAGTGGCGACAATGAGTAGCAGCAACTATAAAGGCATCTCCGTATCGAAAGAGATGCTGATACAGAAAAACCCCGGCACCAAGTACGCCGCCTAACACAAGCATAGCTATATCACGTCTACGCTCCCCATACTTTGTCAGCAGATAGTTAATGCCGATAAAGATTGAGAGATATGCAGCGTTAACATGAAATTCAAGGGTTAGGATACATAGTAATCCTAAAAGTAGATGAGTGAGAGGATTTTTGGAGCAGCTAAATTTCTCTGCTATAATAAGTAGAGTAAAAAAGGCAGCAAGCGCATATGAGTCGTTACGAGCGTTGATAAGATTAACAAAAGGCAAGGATACAGAGAGTAATGAGGTCGCGCAGATCGCAGCCTGATTCCCGAATTTATTTTTAGTAAACAGAAAACAGAGTACCAGAGAGACTAGTGCAAAGGAGTAAGAGAATAACCTTGCATTAGTTAAATTAACACCGAAAAAGTGTAGAAACCAGAGATATGGCAGGGTCATATACCCTGGACCACCACCGCTGACCATCGAAGTAGGTTCAGGGAATCGCCACATCATAGTATGAAAGGATCCAAAAGAATGGTAACCGCTAGCGGCATTAAGGTAGTATCCTTCATCCCAATTTAGGATATGCGGTAGAAATATAAGACGTGATTCAACTCCTACTAGTACAACACAAAGCAGTATTATTACAAGCCTAAGTCGTGGGGCGGCCTGTTCCCAATCTGTGGTAGTAAGTGACTTTGTTGTGAAAAAGATAAAGAGATAAATAGCCGTGATAAGAGGGAGAGAGAGGTAGAGGCGATGCCATCCAGCAAGAGCCAGACTGCAGCCAATTAGGGTTATAAGGGTAGGCAGTATAGCTCTTAGCATCGACTTCCAGATTTGTTCGATTAATGTTATTTCTTGTCGGGCAGGACAAAAAGTAACATAAGTTAGAAAGGGTTAGTATATATGAAAGGAATAGTATTAGCAGGCGGTACTGGCAGTAGACTTTATCCATTAACCAGCATTGTATGTAAACAGCTTCTTCCCGTATTTGATAAGCCGATGATCTACTATCCCTTATCCTCACTCATGTTGGCGGGAATTAGGGAAGTATTAATAATCTCTACACCTAAGGATACTCCAATTTTGGAAGGGGTCCTTGGCAACGGATCTAAATGGGGAATGAAGCTGAGTTTTTTAGTGCAGGAGAAGCCTGCCGGAATTGCGCAGGCATTTATCCTAGGAGAGAAGTTTATAGGGGACTCCTCAGTCACCTTAATTCTTGGTGATAATATCTTCTATGGCAAAACGGGACATGCTGAGGCGATTGGACGACATAATGATGATTCAGGAGCTACAATTTTCGGCTATCAGGTTACTAATCCAAGTGAGTTTGGTGTAATTGAATTTGACAGTTCGGGTAAAGCTCTCAGTATTGAGGAGAAACCGGCTAAACCAAAATCTAATTTTGTAGTACCTGGTTTGTATGTTTATGATAGGGAGGTGGTTTCAATTTCTAAGGCTCTAAAACCTTCGGCACGAGGTGAGCTTGAAATTACAGATGTAAATGTAGAGTACCTCAAACGTGGTAAATTAAATGTAGTCCCGATGGGTCGCGGAGCCGCCTGGCTGGATACCGGTAACTCTGCTGCGCTACAGGAAGCCAGCACATTTATTGAAATTATTGAAAAGCGCCAAGGGCTAAAAATTAGTTGCCCTGAGGAGATCGCAGCTCGCCGCGGCTTTATTGATGGTAAGCAGTTTCAAACACTCGTAGCCGCTCTTCCTAAATGCCAGTATCGGGAGTATTTAGAGAAGGTGAATGCTGAGCTTTTTGGTGTATAGCAGCTATGGCGGGACCAGCCTCAATCTCCGTACGTACCGATCTTAGACCTGGAGACATCGGATATATAATCTGGATGCACGGAGTACTTTACGCCAGGGAACAGGGATGGGACTCAACATTTGAGTCATATGTCGGAGAGCCCTTAAGTCAGTTTGCTAAGAAGCGTTCTCAGAGGGAGCGAATTTGGATTGCGGAGCAGAGTGGCAAGATAGTAGGAACAATTGCTATCGTCGAGGCCTTGAAGGAGACAGCGCAACTTCGCTGGTTATTGGTCACTCCTGATATGCGTGGAAATGGTCTGGGCCGCAGCTTGATGCAGAGTGCTATTCAGTTTTCTCGTGAACAGAGTTTTAGCTCAATATTCCTTTGGACAGTAAGCGCCTTGCAGTCAGCGGCAAAGCTCTATAACTCCTTTAACTTTATGCTGACCGAGCGCATTACTCATCAGATCTGGGGCTCTACAGTGACAGAGGAGCGGTACGATCTAAATTTGATTAATCTTTAAGATTTACATACTTAGTGTGATGGAATATTAGAGGCTCCCTCTACTTGCAGTCTTTTTTTGAGATTAACAGCAAGCATTTTGATACTGTAACATTAGATTTTTCCGATCCACTGGAACCGCGGGACGCGCCTGGGCAGTGCACTGCTACCAGGCAGCGTAAGATAAAAGCTTGCGAAGCAAGCTTCAATAAGTCCACGCGAAGCGTGGTCCAGCCCGCTACGCAGCTGCAGTAAATTCGTTTGCGGGCAAGATGCCCGCGGTCCCAATAACGAAATAATTTATGTTACAGTGTACTAAGAGGATTTATCCGGTGTCCCCATTCCTCTTTCCTTGAAGAAATCTAGGAAGGTATCTGCTACCACTAAATTGGCAGTCTCTGTGAGGTGGCAGTGATCAAAAAAAAGATGCTCACTACGTTTAGCGCGAAGAGCTGGTAATAAATCTAAAAAAGGAATTCCTAATTTTTGACAGATCTCCTTGGCAGTTTGTTGAGGTAGATCCATATTCGGCCACAATGTTTCAACCTCAATTTGCGGAGATACTGGAAACATCATTACCCATACTTGAATATCCTCCTTATCAGCGAGCTGTTTGATTTTGGTTAAATGCTCCTCAATAACCTTCCAGGACTCTTTTGACCAAGCTGCGCCCCAATCCAAATATGCTGCAGAAAGCATCTTCTCCCACTCCTTGCTATCCTGTAGATACCCTTTTTCTTCAAAGCCATAAACCCACTCAAATCTCTTTAACAGTCCCGCATCATTAGTTAGACGTCTGGTTTTTAAGTCTTCGTGTATTATACTCAGATAGGTACTCTGATTGAATGGCCAGTGAGCAAGAAGCTTTTCTATTGGATTGCGACTCTGCTCATCTGGAAAGCCTTGTGGTGGGCGTGAATCATTAAGGTATAAGCCAATCACTACTAGCTTGGGCTTAAGTGGCAGCAAAAGCTTTTTAAATCGTAAATAATATTCTTCGATACCGGTATCACTAAATCCAAAGTTTGCAGTTTGAATTTCCTGACCATCTATGCGCTGATCACGTAACCTCCCCTCAATAATTACTTCGAAAGTATTATCCAGACCAGCCCAAACATTAAATGTGATTGAATCCCCTAAAAACGCTACGGTTGCTTTTTGGAGATCTAATTCATCTCCTCTTATACCCAAAGAATTAATCTCGACTTTTAGATCATGAACTCCATCGTATGACTTAACATGCCCAGTAACATTAGGTTGAAATAGTGGTGTCCCTTCTTCATCTTTTTGATAAAAATCGTTCAGACGTTTATTTTGGTTGCTAGCGGCAGATGGATACAAATATCTTGCTCCTAGCTCGATTACAAATAATGTAATTAAGGTTGAAGCAATGAGCATAAATGCTCTACTACCTCCGGACATTTGCTGGCTTTTAAGTTTCACAGCGGTGATTTGTTAGGCTTCGATATTATTAAATAGAATGAAATACCTTGAAAAGGTGATTTATCGAATACTATAGTAGTAAATCTAAGTTTACTCATTAGG
>CAZKXU010000029.1:0-33816 GCA_964556665.1 uncultured Bdellovibrionales bacterium
GTTTTCGGGCATTTTTCGCCTTTTCTTAGTTCGAACTGCTCTTTCTAGGTTTATTGGTCCTCGACCTAGACCGTGTCAAGGGCAGGGAAAAATCCTGGGCGACCTAAGGTACTATTAATATGATAGTGAATGACAAAATAACGAAGCGTTATTTTGTCTGTTGGATTTTGACCATCCTTGGTCAAAATCCTCCTCGAATGGCTTAAAACGGGTCCCGAAAGGCCCATTTTAAGCCATTCTCCGAGCCTTGCGGCTCGGCTGGCCATCCATCGCCAGCCTATAGCTGTTAGTTTAGAGTTCTACCTAAAACATCAGAAGATTCTAGGCTAGTGCTTTGATTTTTAGGGTTATCATTACTACTCTCGCTAAGAGGAAGACGCACCATAAATGTCGTTCCTTTACCATATTCACTTTCGAAACTTATCGTTCCACCATGCTTTCCTACAACGATTGCATACGACAATGTTAAGCCTTGACCACTTCCACGTCCAACTTCCTTAGTAGTAAAAAATGGATTAAAGATCATTCCCTTTATTTCTTCAGGTATTCCGATACCGCTATCAATCACTTTCATCAATATAGAATGACCATCTAATGCAGTTTCAATCTTGATAACTCCCTCAGCAGTTTTATCTCTCTTCTTACGGTCTGATATTGCGTGAGCGGCGTTTACCAGTAAATTTAATATCACTTGCGACAGCTCTCCACGACATGCAGTAATTGATGGCAAATTAGGATCTAATTTACAATCAATTATTGCTACATCCTTCCATTCATTTCGTGCTAGTACCAAGGATGTTTCTATTGCTTCATTTAAGTCCATCAAAGCTTTTTCATCACTACCACGGTATGTGAAAGACTTCATCGCCTTTACTATTTGAACAACTCTATCCACACCTTCACGAGACTGCTTCAATGCACCTGGAAGCTCATCTAGGACGAACTCAAGATCAATGTCCTGAGCACGCTTGTTAATTAGGTCTAGATGTTCACTAATCTGCTTGCTCTCTCGGAGTTCGCTTTTATGGCTTAAATTCTCATACTCCATTATTATAGTTATTATGTCAGAGATGGACTTTTGAACAAATTGCAAGTTGTCCCCTATAAATTGGATTGGTGTATTGATTTCGTGTGCAATACCAGAGGCGAGCTGTCCTATCGACTCAAGCTTCTGGGCCTGTAAAAGTCGAGCTTCTAGCATTTTACGCTCACTCACATCCCGTAGAATTACTATATAATTTTCCTTGCCTAATAGCCTAGATTTGCTTATGCCCAATTCCAGTTCAAGCTGAGTACCATTCTGTCGCTTACCTACCACGCTCCAATTTAGCTTTACGGTTCTGTCTGCGACACTAAACAAGGCATCCAGTCCACCTTGTACTATATCGCATATGTTCATAGTACAGAGATCTGAAATTTTATACCCCAACATCTGTTCACAGGCATAATTAGCTGAATTAATACCGCCATGCATATCAGTTGTCATAATACCATCAGTAGCTGATTCAATTATAGCATTCGCGCGCTGCTTTTCATCCTCTATTTTTGTAGCGGCTTGCATCATGAGCTTAGAGTTCTTGATTAAGGATCGTTTCTGGAGTTTACGTTCCTCCTCAAGCCTATCTACCTTACGCTGCAGATCCTTTACAAGCTCTGACTCCTCTAAAGATTTAGTACGCAACGTGTTGTAGTTGGATTTAATAAATATAGTGGATAAGTAAGTAGCTAGTAATAGTATCATTCCAAAAAGGAGCCCCAGATCTAGCAGGTTATAATGGCTAGCTAGAGCCAATGATAGCAGTACTATGGACAATATAATCGATGTAGCTCTTCCCTTTCCTTTGATCATAGGATTCAATATCTACTGCAAGCTAAGTTCCTCTAACATTAATTGGCAACTTGATAATGAAGGTAGTTCCCTTACTTATCTCACTTTCAAAGTTTAAAGTCCCGCCATGTTTATCAACTATTACCGATCGAGCGATTGTCAGCCCCTGGCCTGTTCCCTTGCCTACCGGCTTGGTTGTAAAAAACGGCTCAAAAATCTTATCTCTAATGTGCAATGGTATTCCCATGCCATTATCAGAGATTCTAATCTCTACAAAGTTCGAATCATGGCGAGTTGATATCTTAATTTTACCACTTGCAATTTTCTTAGCATTAATAGCATCAGCAATTGCATGTGCAGCATTCACAATTAAATTCAAACTAACTTGATTTATTTCCCCTGGTAAACAGGCGACTAAAGGTAGATCCGAGTCGAACTCCTTCACTATCTCAGCTACATACTTCCACTCATTTGTACTTACGGTAATAGCGCTTTCAAGAAGCTTATTTAAATCTACTGATTGCTTGGAGTCAGAGCCAGGATGAGAGAATTCCTTCATTGCACGCACTATCTTGGCAACTTTTTCCACTCCCTGCAGTGATTGAGCAATCGCTTTTGGAATTTCATCTCTTAAATAATCGGAATCAATATTAGGATGCGGATTGGAGTTGCTATTCTTGTTCAAGTCTAGTTTCAAAAGTGGAGACATTTCATTGAATGAGTCCTCTAAAAACCTAAGATTATCTCCAATAAACTGAATTGGTGTGTTAATTTCATGAGCAATGCCTGCTGCCAAACGTCCAACAGATTCTAGTTTTTCCGATTGAAGCAATTGGGTCTCCATCATCTTGCGCTCTCTTAGATCGGATACTACGCATAAAAATCCTTCAATCTGTTTAGAGCTATCAAAAAGCAGTGAACCACTTAAGAGAACTGCTATCCTCTCCCCTTGTTTGCCCTTAAATGATGTCTCAACTTTTACAGCACGTGCCCTAAAACTCTCCGTACTTCCTGCCGGTTCACCGAAGATTTTGTATAGATCAAAGATCCCACTAACTGAGACTCCACTAAGACTCCCCTTTTCATACCCAAGTAGTACTTCTGCACTACTATTGGCTTGAATGATTTTCAAATCACGGCCAATTAGGATTACACTATCCAGCATTCCCTCTATGACCTGATCGAAGTAAGCATTGAGTTTACATCTCTTCGAACGCTCTGCTGCAAGCGCCTGCTCTAACGCAGCGATTCGAGCCTGTGATTCTATTGCTAAATTCCCTGAATTAGTTTTATCCATTTAGTCACACAATTATTAAACTTTGAAAATGCAACTATCGCCTAAACTTCATTTCAATTTTAGCGAGAGCTTGATTGGCCTCTTCTAATGCCTGATCTAAGCTGAGATCTCCATTAATTATTACTGCTCCAGTCGAGCTGCGCTCCACATGTGAGATACCTGGATTCTCTCGCTCAATCGCATCAATATAATTGGACTGCATCTCCATAATAGAGATCATTCTCCTAGTTTGAGATATTAGTTCACGTTGCTTAAGCCCATCGCGTATGGCAAGTGCTAGATCTATTTCATTGCAAGGTTTGGTAAAGAAACGATAGATCTCCCCGCGATTAATTGCACTTAGTGCAGTTTCGAGACTTGCCTTACCTGTCAACATAAGCCTCACAGTCTCAGGGAAACGTTCGCGTACAATTGGCAGTAAATCGGTACCAGACATTCCAGGCATCTCCTCGTCTGTTACAATGACACTAAAAGTTATTCCTTCTAAAAGCTCTAAAGCCTTAGCAGCGCTGCAAGCAGTGAAAATACTATATGGCTCTTTACGCAACACGCGTTTGAGTCCATCAACAATTGAGATATCATCATCTACCAATAAAACATTCTGGTTCATAATGCCTCCTTCAAAAAATCATTTATCTATAGGGATTAAACAGTCAACTTGCATCGGCTCTTTTATTCCTACAAGTTGTGCATAATTTATGATGCGCTCATGTAATGCTTTAGTTATCTCCGTCCCTGCAGAGATCAATAAAACACCATCCTTAGTTTCAACATTCGCCATCAATATTTGCCCAGCAACTAATTGCGTAGTATGCACTTCAAATATTTCTGTTTGCTGTGCTGTAGCCGCATTCTCCTTCATTCCTCCAAATATTTTAATTACAACTCTTAGGAGCTCTGGATCATATTGACCTTGCCTATTCACCATTTTTCCAAATACTTTGGATAGGTCTCCTAATTCTGCCTCTAACTGCACGGTATCTTTTATTATGCGTAACAGTCGCGCCCCTATTGGTATGCTTTCACCTGCACGTTGCTCCGATGGAAATCCTGTGCCATCAAAGTTTTTATTTTGATAAAATATAATTTCTGAAATGTTTTCTAGACGTGGAATATTTGAGATTAACAGGAAACCAACCTCTGGTATTTTCTGAACTACCTTCTGCTCTTCTTCTGTAAGTGCATAGCCTTTACGCACTTTCGCAGACACATTAGAAGGCACCGTTACAAAGCCAATATTTGATAGCATTGCTGCAAGTTCTATTTCCCATGAATTAGTTAGTTTAAGTTCAGCGCATACTCTTTGAATTGGTTCACGCATTTTCTTTGTATTGGCGAATGAAATTGGATCTATAAAGGTTAGCAAGTCAGTCAGCAACTTAATGCTTCCACTTAAAGTATTTTGCAACAACTCCCTTTCAGCTGTGACTAATCTGTATTGTACTAAAGCATCATCAAAAGCTTTCTGAATCTCCTCTGTACTAGAAGGCTTATTTAAAAATCTAAATATACTTCCTTCGTTAACAGCTCTTGCTGCAGTCTCTTGGTCAGAGTTTCCTGTCAGCATCATTCGTACTGTTTCAGGGGATATTTTTTTAACTTCTTTTAAAAATGTTATGCCATCCATCTCCGGCATCCGCATATCTGAGAGAACTACAGCATACGGGCCATTGTCTCTGATCATTTGCAGCCCTTGTTCAGGTCCAACAGCTAACTCTAAAGTATACTTATTACGCAGCTGCCTCTTAAGGGCATCAAGAATTGCCGACTCATCATCAACACAAAGAATTTTTACCCCTACGACTTTTGCCAAGTCTCTAATCTCTCCTCAAGTCCAAGTTTTATTAAATGCCCCATATCAACTTCCTTAGCCTGCGGATCTCCTGCTAAGTGATAAGCAAGATAATCAGCAGCATAAACTGCTGTAGCAATATCAAACTGTGTGCTCGAAGGATTGTGATGAGTCAATGCCGCCTTTTCTAAGGCAGGTGGAAGCCCCCAAAGAGCCAAAAGATAGCTACCAACTTCTGGATGAGCTGCACCAAAAAATCCTCTTTCTATCTCACAAAATCGCGCATCCGTACTCTCCAGCGTTTTAATCATCTGAGAGTACTGCTCAGGAAATGAAGTTAGGAAAATTAACCTACCTACATCATGTAGTAGTCCTGCTGTATAATATATATCATGTTCTTTGTTAGATACTTTCTCAATCGTAGCTATGCGTTTGCTAAAGTTTGCTACCTCAATTGAGTGATTGTTAACTGCTCTGACTAATTCTGCTACGGCAATAGTTTCATTGGGTGGTGATACAAAAGTACCAGCATTAGTTAGACTCCTTAATAAGTCTACGCCTAGTACATCAACTGCACTGTAAACACTCGCTATCATCCTCGGCGTTCCAAAGAATGCAGAATTTACAAGCTGTAATACTTGTGTAGCAAGTCCAACGTCAGTAGCCACTATTTCTGAAATTGTAGCGATTGAAGGCACTGCCGATTTAAGCTCTGCTTTTAATCGCTCAAGGTGTGTGCTTTGACAGTGTAAAACCGTAATTTGCGAAACTAATTCTTTGAGATCATCTGATGGCAATATGTCTCTAGAGCCACAAGCTCTATCTACTACTTTTTTCAAAAACTCTGAGTCACACGGCTTGGCCAAATATTGATGAGTTGATCCAATAGCCGTCGTTATAAGATCTAAATCTGCCTGGCCTGAAAGAATAATACGTACACTGCGTGGACATATAGTCTTAACCTCTCTTAGTAGCTCTGCACCACTCATCGTAGGCATACGCATGTCACTTACTATTACATCAAAACACTGTGACCTCATTTTTTCCAACGCTTCTCCCGGAGACGAGGCGAAGGTCATATCCCAACTATCTCGCATAGAACGCAGCATTCGTCTAAGCCCATCAAGCAGCGATTTATCATCATCTACGAAAAGTACCTGTTCCCTCATACGTACAAATTCGGAGTTATTTACATCCTCCTTTAGCTATTGCGCCTATAAACTTTAGTAAATTCAACCAGATGCTTAGCGATTTGAACTGCCTATAATAGCCCTATATCTAACTAGACCTTCGCCAAATAAGTTTTTTCACGTATAGCGCGCAGCGTTGCCCCAGATTGGCACGCCTCGGAAGGAGGAAATCCGCAGCAATACTGGAGTATTGCGAGGATTTTCCGACTGAGAAGCGTGACAAGGTGGGGCAACGATGTGATGCTAGACGTGAAAAAACTTATTTGGAGGAGCACTAGCCACCCTGTCTCACAACACATGAAAGTGCGAATAAAGGCATAAGATAACAGACAGAGAGTACTAAACCCTGCGAGTTTCTACTGAAAATGATAGTTGCGGATAGAAATATTAATTACTTGCACTAATCCTTCGCTCGAAAGATTCTGATGCAATCTTTAAAGCAGCGATTAGATCTTCTACTTTCCTAGATCTCCAAGTATTAGGTGACTGTAAGATGGCAGCCAAATTGACCTGCCCTGTGTTATTCTCATTTTCTGATGCAGTAGTATACAGAAAGTTGTTTTCTACGTTTCTCAATAGCCTCTCAACCTCTAATAGCAAGGATCTTTGAACTAACCCTTCGTTTATCGCAGCAACAATCTCTTGGGCGTTGCATGGCTTCAGGAAGAAGCGGAAAACCTGGGCTTGATTTAAAGCACGTACAACTGAACCGATCTCTGGATTACCACTTAACATCATGCGAACTGTATTAGGATAGGAATTTTTAATTTGCGTTAAAAATTCAACTCCTCTCATTCCAGGCATTTTCTCATCAGAGACAACTACATCAAACTGCCTTTCTTTAAACATTGCAAAGGCTTGATTAGCAGAGGTAGCCGAATATATCTCAAAATTCTCAGACCTGAGTACCCTTTTAATGCCTTCTATTAAATTACGATCATCGTCTACAAGCAAAATTGCTATCTTATCCATATATTCTAATATTTAACATAGGTTGAAGTAACATCAAGAGCTAGTGCTTCGCCAAATAAGTTTTTTCACGTATAGCGCGCAGCGTTGCCCCAGATTGGCACGCCTCGGAAGGAGGAAATCCGCAGCAATACTGGAGTATTGCGAGGATTTTCCGACTGAGAAGCGTGACAAGGTGGGGCAACGATGTGATGCTAGACGTGAAAAAACTTATTTGGAGGAGCACTAGCTTAAATTCATCCGTCATCTTGTCTCCAATGGCATTAAGATTATCATGCTCATTTAAGGTGATATTCCCTATTGAGTATAAAACTTTATAAAACAAAACTTGCAACATGCAAAGAATTAGCATTTATTGCCTCCCCTCAAGGTATAATAACTTAAGTAATGATGGCTAGAGCTGAAAAGAGTCTAATAGATGGGGATAGTTTAGGGAGATATTTCGACAGTAGCTACCTTCTAGAGCCTCTCTTAATTTGAATGGACACATCCTGCCTTTCTATTGATCAAGTTATATAAGAATTGGAGGATAAGGCTAGGTAATAGGATATGGTGTGCTGAGCATTTAAGCAAATCTTCTGAAATGACGATAATCTGAGCGTGAAAGAGCATCTAAACCGTAATGGTAATAATAGCGGCTATACGATTATTGAGCTGATGGTTGTACTGAGTATTGGCGCAGTACTAACCTACACTGCTATTATAAATCAATGGCAACTTAGAAAATCTGCAAGCCGCGTTGCAGCGCAGAGTGATTATCGTCACGTTAAAACAGGCATATACGCAATCGACGCGGACCCCGAATCTGTTACCACGTTTGATATTGAAACTCAGTTAGGACCAGGTCCATTACCACCTCCACTTGATAAAATCTCATTAAGTAAAAATATACAGCTCGATTATGCACGCCGCAGTGAGGTGACATTTACCGAGGGAGAGGGTGATTCCGCACGAACAATCACAGCCTACCTAACTCAATACCAATTACGTACTGCTGTAGCACGTCGCATATTCCGCTACTGGGATAGAAATGGTGAAGTCGTTGAGCAGGAGATTGCCTACTAGGAATAATTTTATGCTCAAGCGCAAAGATGTCTGGATAAGTATCAACAATGTAGGGAAAATTAAAATTACACCTCTAAGTGCAGAGCAGCAAAATAACCGTTTTAAACAGAGATTTTTCAGCTCTTTCTGGTTTGGAGCGTTACTACTAATTACCTTAGCAAGCGTTACACAGTTCGCTGGAAACTTCTCTCAACACAAAAGGTCTGAAGAGAGCAAGATGCTAAACGAGGAGAGAGCTATAGCTGAATTAGTTAAAAAATTTGGAACTAGAGCTGTTATCGACAGCGGGGATCTTTTGGGTGCAAATTATGGAGATTGAGCCGTAGTTTCCGTTGGACAGCCGCTAATCAACTGTGCTCACTGAAATCTGGCCGCCCTTACGATTTTACTCAGACTCTTGGTGCAAACACCAAATATATACATATCTAATATTTTTAAGGACTTAAAATGCCCTTACTCTAACCTACTTAGATAAACTAAGTGTATTTTCTGCTGTTGTTAAGCAGAGAATCAATGCTTAAGAATAATCTAAAATAATGACGATAACATTTATACACTGAGGGCAGTTACTATTTTTATGACTGGGATTGAGATTGAGAGGGTTCTGCCTATTCAATCGAATTCGCATATACGAACAAGCAGGCAAGATACCCTCCATCCCAGTAATCGTGTTAAGTATTAAATGAGCATCTCTCGAAAACTAATACTAGTCTTTACGCTAATAGCTCTTATTCCACTTGGAGTCTTCATATATTTCTACTCGATTACAGCAGAGAAAGAGGCGAGTAAGCAGCTCTATAGCCAGCTAGATCTCCTCGCCCTACTACAGGAAGAGCGTGTTAACGGAATGCTTGAGTCTAGTAAGAGCTACCTGGCAGCTGTAAAAACTGACCGTAATATAATTGTTAAAAGTACATCAGGAAAAGATCCGGATCTGTCAGCTTATCTATCCACACTCCGTGAAAAGCTCAGTGACTTACGATCTATCTCAGTTCTATCAAGCAAAGGCATAGTCATCGCCTCTAGCCATCCTGATTTTATAAATAGAGACCTATCTACTGAAAAGTTCTTTAGAACCAAGGATGAGCGTTTTGATATCTCCAATAACTACAACTCAGGAGATGATAGGCTAAGTGCATTGCTTATAACCCCTCTTCACACTAACAACATACAAGATGCACTCATAGTGGCCGAAGCTGACCTTACCATTAGATCCTCACTTACAAACTACTCAGGCTTTGGCAATACGGCTGACTCTTACCTGATCAAAAAGTCAGATGACGGGAGAATTCTATTAACACAGGTGCCATTCGGTTCCAAAGCAACCTTAAGACGTTTTATCGAGCTTGAGCATGCAGCAGCTGGTAGTGCCATACGGAATGCTATCTCCGGAGGCGATGCAGCAGTAAGCGATCTTTTTGATCATAATGGGAAAAAGGTAATCTCATCTTTTAAACCAATTAGCGGAACAGAGTGGACATTGATCGTAAATGTTCCGGAAGAGGAGGCGCTAGCATCAATTAACATACTCCGTTCAGTGCTTTGGAACATCGTGTTCCTTTCTGTAACTATCGTTAGCTTGATCGCAATTGTAGTCGCCCGTTCAATCACCAAGCCGATCATATCTTTTGAAAAGGCTGCCCGACAGATCGCTGAGGGAAATTTGGCAGGCAGAGTAATTTCTGAATCCGCTGATGAAATTGGCCGTCTAGCGGACACATTCAACAAGATGAGTGAAAAACTTGCTGAATCGTATGCCAAACTAGAAGAACGAGTAGCTGAAAAAACTAAGGAGCTTTCTAAGAAGAATCGACAGTTAGAAAGAGAGGTGGAAAGACGCACTCAGACAGAGGAAAAACTTGCAGCGTACGCCTCCGAGGTTTCAGATAAGAACAGGGCCCTTGAAAGTAGTAACGCGGAACTAGATGATTTTGCCTATATTGCATCACATGACCTAAAAGAGCCGCTGCGAGGAATTCATAATTACTCCGGTGCCTTAATCGAAGACTACGCCGACAAGTTAAACGAGGATGGCAGGGAAAAGCTGACACGCATGATGGTGCTTACTCAACGGCTAGAGGAGCTAATCAACGCACTTCTATACTACTCACGCGTAGGTAGAGTAGATCTCGCAGTTGAGGAGGTAGGTCTTGCAGATATAATCAACGACGTAGTTGAATCTGTTCATGTGTCTCTCAAGGAGAAAAACGTTAGATTAATAATCGCTGATAACCTACCAGTTTTAAAATGCGATCGCGTGCGTGTCCGGGAGCTATTTCATAACCTTATTACTAACGCCTTAAAATATAATGATAAGCCTGAGCCAACAGTAGAGATTGGAATGCGCCTTGTACAGAGAACAAAATTGCCGGCAAACGGCATAGACACTCCTATTTATGTCTTCTTCGTACGTGATAACGGAATCGGCATAAAAGAGAAACATTTCGATTCTATTTTCAAGATTTTTAAGCGCCTGCATGGACGTGACAAGTTCGGCGGTGGTACCGGCGCTGGGCTTACAATCGTTAAGAAGATAGTTGAAAAACATGGCGGTCGGGTATGGGTTGAATCAACCTATGGGACCGGAACTACATTTTTCTTTACTTTGGAGAAGTTTGAGCATGAACACACTGATGGAACAGTCGCTCTTGATTGTCGAGGATAGTCCTGAAGATTTTGAAATGACAAAGCGCGCCTTAAAAAAAGCAGGCTTAGCTAATCCAATATTTCACTGTGAGGATGGAGATAGCGCCTTAGATTTCCTATTTCGTAGAAATGAATATACCGATCCTAAGATATCCCCGCGACCAGGCATGATCCTCCTCGACTTAAATCTTCCTGGAACAAATGGCAAGGAGGTGCTTGCCGAAATTAAGCAGTCGCCCGAACTAAAAAGCATTCCGGTTATTGTGCTTACAACCTCGACTGACGAACGTGATATCCAGCAGTGCTATATGAATGGAGCAAACAGTTACATTGCAAAGCCCGTAGACTTTGGTGGTCTTACTAGTGCAATAGAGCGGCTGCGCGACTACTGGTTTCATATAGTAGTACTGCCAGGTGACGGAGGACGCAGATGAACGCCAAGGAGTATAAAATATTAATTGTCGATGATAGCTCTGATGATCGGGAGTATTATCGACGTTTATTAAAAAAAGGGGATGCCTCTAAATACAGCTTTATAGAAACGGATTCCGGAGAGGAAGGCCTCGAACTATTTATCAAAGAGGCTCCGGACTGCATAATCCTTGACTATAATCTGCCAGACTTAGATGGTATCGAGTTTTTAAGCCGACTACAGGGGGACAAAGCTCTTGGTCTTCCGATCGTAATGCTCACAGGAGAAGGGAATGAAACAGTAGCTGTAGAGGCTATGAAATCTGGAGTGCAGGACTATCTTATTAAAGGCTCTATTAATGCCGAGATCCTGCAACTAGCCATTCAAAATGCGATGGAGAAGGTTAGCCTACGTAAGCAGCTTGATGCACAGAGATTAGAATTGGAACGAAGCAACCGTGAGTTAGATCAGTATGCACGAATAGTTGCACATGATCTGCGGACACCTCTTTTTGCAATCATCGGCTTTCTTGAACTATTTACCAGCATAGCCGATCATAAACTTGATGCAGAGGAGCGTGAGATTGTTTCCTCACTACAAAGCTGTGCCACAACAATGCAAACTCTGCTTAAAGATGTGCTTGATTACTCCCGTTTAAACGGCATCAAACCGGAGTTCCAGCAGCTTGACCTGAATGAGACACTTAAACAGGTCGTAAAAAATCTTGATGCCTCGATACAAGGAACAAATGCCACGGTTAATATACCAGAGATGCCGGTACTGCAGGGCAATCCGACTAATTTATTACAGCTATTTCAAAATCTAATCGGCAACGGCATTAAGTTTTGCCGCGGCCGTGCACCAGTAATCAATGTTGGAGTACGCCTAGAAGATGGATATTATCAATTTTATATACAAGACAACGGCATCGGTATGCCCGAGGACGGGATCCAAAAAATCTTTGGTGCATTTGAACGTCTGCACAGTAATCAGGAGTTTGCCGGTACCGGCTTAGGATTATCTATCTGTAAAAAGATCGTTGAGCTACACGGCGGAGAGATCTGGGTCGAGTCACAGCTTGATGTTGGATCGACTTTCCACTTTACTATTCCAGTAAGGGAATAAGTACAAGTCTTATAGTGTTAAATATTACTGAAGTTGAGTGTTTACTCAGGAGAATCTGTAGGTATGAGCTTTAGCTCTTTAAGTTTAGAAATAAGCTCGTCACGCACAATTGGTTTTCGCATGTATGCTTCACAACCAGCTCGAAATGCTCTCAAAACGGCCTCCTTATCATCTCTACCTGTATACATAATTATGCGTACACGTTTATCCTCGTCTATATCATTCTGATCCTCTAACTTTCGAATTGCCTCAATTGTCTCATGACCATTCATATTGGGCATCATCACATCTAACGTAATTAATATGTACGGATCCCCTTTATTCAGAGCTTGGGTGTAACGCTCAATCGCCTCCTTTCCATCAGGCGCAATGTCGCAGCTTCCATGCTTACCCAAAATATCCCCTAAAATTAGGAGGGAAGTTCGATCGTCATCTACTATCAATGATCTCATAAGCAATACAATGCATTTATAATTTGGACTTTAGTATGTTATAGCTTAAATCATACCTCTACTAAAGTATGTCGACAATTTTTAGCAAAGACAAAACAGTAAAAGTGAGCTTTTTCATTTTATAACACCATCTCACAGGCCTAGATGGCCTTAAGAACTTTACGAAATTTACCGATCTTTATTACAGCAGCCATGATAGTAACTATTTAGGCTATCCCCTTAATAGGGCTAGGATTTTGTCTCATAAAGTTAGAATTTACTCTAACTTTAGGCCGCCTAAAGGTTATCTGAGTATGAATGTTTCCGATAGTTATATTTTATTTTTCCGTAGTAGCAGATGAAGGACTCCTGGAAACCATTAGCAAAATTACTGGTTGATCTAGGTCAGCTTAAGACACTACCTGACGTGGAGGCCTATAGCGACTCCCCTGATGGATTTATTCTATCACTTGAACTGAAAGGATATCTAAAAGAAAAAGCCGCCCTGCTGGCTCTGGCTTCGAAGCTCAACCTTGAACTGTACGATCTAAGCGATCCGCTGATAAGAGCTAGCTTAATGAAAAACGAGTTCATTAATAAGGCCGGGCCAAAACTCTGCTGGAAATATATGGCCATCCCAATTGCAAAGAAAGCTGATGCTGTGGAGGTAGCTGTTTCAAACCCGCTTGATATTGATGCACAGAGGGCATTTGAATTCGCATTATCACAGAAGGTGGTATTAGCATTAGCCGAAGAAGGAGCCATCAAGTGCCTAATCAGGGAAAGCTTTCCTGATTCGACTCAGGAAGGCGAGATCCCGACTCCACAAACAGGCCGAAAAGTGCTTGGCATCGGAGCTAAGGATTATAATGTACAAGGCAAAGGTGCAGCTGCGGCCCCGGTAGCAATGTTAATAGACAAGATTCTAAGTGCCTCCGTTGCCAGCAATGCCAGTGACATTCATTTTGAACCTATGCAGTACTCCATGGATGTACGCTTCCGTATAGATGGCAAAATGCAGCTCCACACAGAGCTGCCTCAAGCCCTGCAATCTTATGTCTCTTCACGTCTCAAGATATTAGCCGGCATGGATATCAGTGAAAGAAGAAAATCACAGGATGGACGGTTTAGAATCGAGGTTTCAGGAGAAAAAGTAGATGTACGCGCATCATTAGTACCTACTGCATTCGGCGAAAAGGTGGTTCTGCGGCTTCTTAGAATGGTAGCCGATGAATTAACTTTCGCGGACCTAGGCTTTTCAAAAGAGCTTCAAAAACTCCTCACTAAAGCTCTGGAACTGCAGGGACGGATGCTCTTGGTAACCGGCCCGACCGGGTCCGGCAAAACTACGACTCTCTATACTGCTCTGCGCCAATTAAAAGATGGCACCTCAAATATCGTAACCGTCGAGGATCCGATCGAGTACCGCATTCACGGCATAAATCAGATCCAGATAAATGAGGCAAAGAATGTTACCTTTCCTACAAGCTTACG
Source organism: uncultured Bdellovibrionales bacterium (assembly GCA_964556665.1). Lineage (GTDB taxonomy): Bacteria > Bdellovibrionota_C > UBA2361 > UBA2361 > CAZKXU01 > CAZKXU01. The sequence continues at coordinate 14,250 of CAZKXU010000029.1, forward strand.
CTCTATCCTGCGTCAGGATCCAGATGTGATTATGATCGGTGAGATCCGAGACACAGAAACGGCACTTATAGGTGTGCAGGCGGCTCAAACCGGACACAAAGTGCTCTCAACACTACATACTAACGACGCTCCATCTGCGATTACAAGACTTATCAATCTCGGAATCAGTCCATACCTCCTTTCTACAAGCTTGATAGGTATCTTGGCACAGAGGTTGGTTCGTAAAATTTGCAGCAACTGCTGTAAAGCAGTGGCCCCTGAATCAATCGATGCTGAGGAAAAAGAGGAATTAGAGAGCTTCGGAATTAATCTTACATTGCTAAAGCACGGTGAGGGCTGCGAAAAATGCTCTCAATCAGGCTTTCAGGGTCGGATTGGAATCTATAGCTATATTGACGTCAATGATACGGTCGCGGATTTAATAAGCCGCGGAGCCAGCAATAATAAAATTACGGAGGAGGCTCAAAAGCATGGATACCTCTCTCTTGCCATGGCCGCTCTACAGAGGGTCAATGATGGTATTACGACCTATGAAGAGGCATTACCTTATCTACGTGAGGAGTCAAAGCTAGGCAAAGATACTACTGTACTAATTTCAGAGTCTGAAATTAGAGAACTCAGCAATATAGTTGAAAAGGGAGAGCCTAGTCCAGCTGTTAGCAAGAAGCAGCCAAGCTCTGAAAGCGAGCTCGACAAAGATGGCAAGATTAGGAAACAACGTGTCCTGCTGGTTGAGGACGATAAACATCTAGCGTTAATCTGGTCGACCGTTCTAAAGCGTGCCATGTATGATCTACAGCACGCTGTAAATGGGCGCGACGCACTAGACAAGGTCTTCGATTTTGCACCTGAGATCATAGTTTGCGATCTACAGATGCCGGTAATGGGAGGCAGAGAGTTTGTCTTAAACCTTAGGAATAATAAACGCACTAAGGATATTCCCGTAATAATATTAACCTCCTCCGATACAGCAGATAATGAAGTTGATATGCTTGGGCTTGGTGTTGTTGATTTTATAAGTAAGGATAGCGCGGCTGAGGTAGTGGTGGCACGGGTACGACGAGTCCTAAATGGATAGAGTCTTCCTTCTTAACTCATTATATCCAATACTAGATTAGCACATAGATTAATTCAGACAGAAGATGGATAACTCAAAAGGACACGCCATACTAGACGCTCAAACCGTTGAGGAGTGCATAATTGAGCAGAGTTGGGATCGTTATACACCGACTGATCATGAAACCTGGGGAAAGTTATTTACCCGGCAATTAAATCTGCTTAAGGATCAGGTATGCGATCAGTATATTGAAGGATTAAGCTGCCTGAATATCTCTGCTAAGCAGATCCCAAATTTTGAAGAGATGAATAAGCACCTAAGCGCGGCTACAGGCTGGAGCGTGGTTGCAGTGCCAGGCCTAATAGCATCACGTCCGTTTTTTACAATGCTCGCTAATAAACAGTTTCCAGCCGGTAATTTTATTCGTAAACCGGAGGAGTTAGATTACCTGGAGGAACCGGATATTTTTCATGATGTTTTCGGGCATGTTCCACTGCTGGCCAACCTGGATTATTCAAACTATATGCAGGAGTATGGGCGCGGCGGGCTTCAGGCGCTAGATCATAAAGGTACGAAGTTTCTGGCGCGCTTAAATTGGTACACGATCGAATTCGGGCTAATCAATACAAAGAAAGGTATTAAAATATATGGTGCTGGAATAATATCCTCCTATGGCGAGTCAAAGTATGTAATAGAGGATCCTTCTTCTAATTTTATAAAGTTTAACCTGGAACGGGTTTTACGGAGCGGGTACTATATTGATGATTTTCAATCTACATATTTCGTTATTGATAGCTTTGAATCCCTCTATAAGGAGTGCATTGAACGTAAATTTATCCCGCTCTATGAGCAGTATCGAAAACTACCAACCCTTACCCCGTTTGAGATAGTACCGGATATGGATAAGGTCTTAAGAAAAGGGACGGGGGTGTATTGGGCTGGATTTGCGGCGACTAAGAAGAAGCTTAAGTAGGCTTGGTCGAGGAGCGGATTTTTTGTAAATACATTTTACCACCTAGTCGTTCTTGCAGTCGATATAAAGGCGGGTGGTGCAATGGTTACCTATCAGTAACCTCACTAGTAGCTAACCTGCACCACCGCCCTTGATTCATCGATTCCCCTTCGAGTTGAGATAGGTCAGGTCACTGAGCAGTCACGGACTCATCTCCGATCAGACGATTCATCCACGGTCGAATAAACAGGAGGATCGAACCCGCCGCTGCAGTTGCCAAGGCGAGGAAGATCCACATGTTGATCTCGCTGTCGTCGAGCATCAGCTCGATGGTCCCCGCGAGATAGTTGCCCGCGTAGATGCCGACGAAGAAGATGCCCATCATGTAGGACACGATCCTCTGCGGCGAGAGCTTCTTGACAAGCGAGAGACCGATCGGCGAGAGAAACAACTCGCCAACAGTGAAGATCAGGTAGACCCCGGTCAACCACAGCGGGCTTACCCGAATCCACTCAGTTGGGGAGCCCTCAGGGTCGACTGCAGTCACGGTCGAAGCGCAGTCAGCTCCGTACATCATGAAGCAGCCGATCGCGATGATCAGCAGCCCCACCCCCTGCTTGGTGATCGAGGTCATCTTGCTGGCCTTGCTTCCCATGTAGCCCATAGCCCAGGTGATCGCCACCACGAACAGCGGATTTGCGGCCTGGAACCAGGAGGCTGGGAATTCGAACCCCAGCAGGCTTAGCACCGTTCGATTCTTGGCGAAGATCGTCATGGTGTTGCCGGCCTGCTCGAAGGCCATGAAGAAGAAGATCACGAAGAAGGTCATGATGACGATCGCCTTGATCCGATTCTTCTCTCCCTGCGTGAACGGCTGCGCCACAACCTGTTCGTGCTGCGCCTTCTTTCCGAAGCGCTTGATCACTTCGCCGAACAGCAAGGAGACACCGAACATCAGTACGAGACGGTAGAAGAACAGCCCGAAGATCTGGCTGGTCGCGGCCTTAGGGCTGATGTCGAACAAGCCGAAGCCGTTGAAGATCGGCGCGCACTGCAGTCCGACGAAGACCAGGAGCAATGAGCCTGCCGACCAGAGCAGGACGTCTCGCCAGTCCTTGCGATTCGGATGCCAATCGGTGATCCCAGAGTCCCTCAATTCAGGAGGAAGACCGGCCGAGCCGAAGTGCTTCTGGCTCATCAGGAAGACTGCCAGTCCGATCAACATGCCGACGCCGGCAGCAGCGAAGCCCCAGTGGTAGCCGAAGCGATCGCTCTCACCCAGCGTTCCGCAGACGAGTGGACTGAAGAAGGCGCCAACGTTGATACCGGCGTAGAAGATCTGATAGGCGCGATCGGTGCGCTTCGAACCCTTCGGATAGAGCTCACCGACCTGAACCGAGATGTTCGGCTTGAAGAAACCGTTCCCGATCACGATCAAGCCCAGCCCGGCATAGAAGAGGCTCTCCCACGCCAAAGCGAAATGACCGGCTGCCATAACGAGCGCACCGACCATGACTGACTTGCGGCAGCCGAGGATTCGATCAGCGACCTGCCCGCCCAACAGCGGCGAGAGATACACCAACGAGGTGTAGATCGCGTAGACCATCGACGACTGCGCATTGGCTCCCTCATTGCCGAGGGACACGAATACGACTGTGACCATGTACAGCTTGAGGATCGCCCTCATGCCGTAGAACGAAAACCGTTCCCACATCTCCGTCTGGAAGAGGCGCCACAACCCCGAAGGGTGTGGTCCTTCCTCGTCCAGCACTGCCTGTCTTGGTGCATCCATGAAGACCCCCATACGATTTGTGACCGACTTGGTCACAGACTGGACAAGGTTTACGCCAGAGCTTCACAGCCCCAACCGCGTTTTCCCTGTTTTTCTTTTGTGCTGTACCCAAAGCTAAGCTTAGGGTACTAGAACCCTTCCATTGCACTACCCATATTTAGAATATAAAAAGAACAGTGGTTGATTTTAGCCCCCTGCTAGCTGGATGTCAAATGTTGTTTTTTTCTGCGATTAGCCTCAAAAATAATATCACCGAACGTAAAAGATTCAGGAATTTTTGATAGGCTGTTGCCTCATAAGTCATGTCACCAAAAAGGAGAAATGACATGTCAAATGGGCAAGAGAAACGTTGTATTATTGGGTATTTAAGGGAACAATACCGGTACGCGAAGAAGAAGCGTAAAGGAGTAATAATCACGGAGCTGTGCGGGCGTTTTGAGGTTGGTCGCAAGCATGCGATTAGGCTTTTGAATGGTGGTGAAGTTGGACGACCGAAAAATCCTTGTAAGAAGGGGCGCCCCTCCAAGTATCAAGATAAAGAATTTAGAGATGCCCTACGGCGGGTGTGGAGGGTAATGAGATATCCCTGTGGGCGTGTTTTAAAGTCAGCCATGCCACATTGGCTGTCCGCTATAGAGCAGGAGTATGGAGTATTTGAACAAGAGGTTAAGGACAGACTGTTAGCGATTAGCGCACCCACCATTGACCGCATTCTTAGACCGTTAAAGGTTGTTAAAGGGCGCTCATTTACCCGCTCGGGAGGTTTTAGAGACGAAATTCCGATTCAGGGTAATATCTGGGATATCAAAGAGCCGGGCTTTATGGAAGCTGATACAGCCGTAATGTGTGGGGGATCGCTGTTAGGTGAATTCGTTAATACATTGACCATGGTTGATATTAGCAGCATTTGGACTGAAACCCGTGCCGCCTTCGGAAAAGGCTCTAATGCAATGTTTGATCTGATAAGAGACATTGAGCACAGACTGCCTTTTTTTATTAAAGGCTATGATGCCGATAATGGTGGCGAAGTCCTGAATCGTCATCTTTATGCCTATTTCTTTACTGATAGAATCAGTAAAGGACAACCTCCAGTACTTGTCACTAGAGCTAGAGAGTACCACAAAAATGACAATGCTCACGTAGAACAACGAAATGACACTATGGTAAGAAAATATTTAGGGTACGAAAGATTAGAATTTAGAGAATTAATTCCTGTGCTAAACTACTACTATGCCGAGATCGTTTGCCCCTTGGTAAATCATTTCATGCCTAGCTTCAAACTAGCTGATAAAATCAGAATTAAAAGCAGAACTAAAAGAGTTTATGCCGCTCCAATAACTCCTTATCAGCGACTCATGAACTCAACTTATCTTTCTGACCTACAGAAGCTACGTCTCAAAATTACACACGAATCCCTAAATCCTGTAAAACTTATCAAAGCAGAGAAACGGATACGAAAATTAATAGATGATATGGTCAGAACATTAAAGGAAAATCGCATTCTACCAAAAAACTTACCTGCTTATCAGCTATGGAGGCCTTTGCTCACTAATCAAAATAACACTGTTGCAAATCCCAGAATTTCCAGCTCCGAATGTCACTCCTTACTTAACAACCCTCATAACTTTCGGTGACATGATTTATGATTCAAAAGGTCTGCAATGTCGACTTATCTATAAATAGAGCATGTCAATATTTTCAAGAATTTCTTATTAGTTTCGTTACAATCGCTTCTTGTTCTATCAACAAACCAAGCATACTTAGAGCGATTATGATTAAACCTACCCCCCACCAACCTCTCCATCACCCGTTCCCGCAACATACAACACCTCTTGCGTGAGCCGGCACGCTTAACGGCAAGCGTCAAGGCGCGTTTTGCTCCTACCACAATTAGTAATTTCTTAGCGCGGGTTACTCCGGTATAGATTAGCTGACGCTCTAATAATGTATAATGGGAATCATGCAGCACCAAGCAGGGGGACTCAGAGCCCTGGGAGCGGTGCACAGTTACGGCATAGGCAAGCGCAAGTTGACTTAGTTCCCGTTCACCATATTTAATTAAACGTCCGTCCCATCTCCCAGATTCTGTTGCAATTATCATTTATCACGATCGATCGTAAATTATAAGCAAATAATTTACGACTGATCATTAATTATTTGTATTACATTTTCCATCGTTCAACATATTCCTCCCGCCCACAGTTCCTCCGTAAAATCGAGAATAGGCATTATTTCAATCTTATCATCCGTAATACGCTTAACTGACTCGTTGCATACAAGAATTCTACGCTTAATAGTTGGATGTTCTTTAATTATTTCTCTTAAACCTTTTAGCTGTGAATTTCCAATACGGTCAGTAGATTTTACTTCAATAGCAATTTCCAGATCGTTTAGTATAAAATCCACCTCTGTATCAAGTGCCAGACGCCAGTAATGCAAATCAAAATTCTTACTACTATAAGACCGATACGCGCTCAGTTCATGATGCACAAAGTTTTCAAAAGCAAGTCCAGCATCTCGTGAACCAAGAACTATTTTGCCTCTTTTTGCTAGTATATTAACGACACCAACATCAGCCATATAGAATTTAGGAGCATGAATAACCTTACGCTTAATCCGGCGAGTATATGCAGGCAACATTGTACCCAGCATTGTATCTTGAAGTATCTGAAAATATTCTTTAATAGTCGGAGAGCTTACTGCGCAGTCTGAAGCGATGTTAGAATACTGAATAATCTCTGTATCCATTAAAGCAGCTACTTCTAAAAATCTACCAAAAGCTGGTAAATTTCTAACTAAACCCTCAGCAGCGATCTCCTCTTTTAGATAATCTGTAATATAAGAACGTAGACTATGTTCCGGATTATCGTCCAGATAATTGATCGGTAGATACCCATGGTTAAGTGCTCTGGTTATATTGAACATTTCTCCAAGCTCTTTAGAAACAAGGCCATGTAGCTCATAACGTAAAGCTCTCCCACCTAAAAGATTTGCATGTCCTCGTTTCAATTTGCGTGTGCTGGAACCGCACAAAGCAAATACAATACCGAGTTCTTCTATGAGCCAGTGCACCTCATTGAGTAGAGGAGGAATTTTTTGAATTTCATCAATCACTACTAACTTAGGGTGCTGTTTGAGTGCAGTTAGCTCCTCACGTAGTGCGTTAGGACGTTGTGAATACTTAGCAAAAAAATCAGACTTTAATAGATCGAGTCTGAGCGCATCGGGATATGTAGTCTTTAGTAGGCTAGTCTTACCAGTTAGTCGAGGGCCCCATAGAAAAAAGCTTCTTTTAGGATTTTCAGGAAGTGATAATAATCGCGAAAGTATCATTTTAATAAATCAAGATATACTAAAGTAGTACTTTAGCATGTCATAACTACTTGTCAACATTATTAATTTTTATCGCTCTGAGTTTACTTTAATCCGATCTAAGACCTTGAAAAGAGTCCCTACCTCGCCCCCAACCTCTCCATCACCCGCTCCCGCAGCATACAACACCTCTTCCGTGAGCCGGCACGTTTTACGGCCAGTGTTAAAGCGCGCTTCGACCCGACAACTATTAGTAACTTCTTAGCGCGGGTCACTCCGGTATAGATAAGCTGTCGCTCCAGTAATGTATAATGGGAATCGTGCAGCACCAACACGACACAGGGAGACTCAGATCCCTGGGAACGGTGCACTGTTACAGCATATGCTAGCGCAAGCTGACTTAGCTCTCGCTCACTATATTTAATTAAACGTCCATCCCAAAGTTCAACTACTAGGCTGCGATCCTTAGAATCGACACTGTATATCCGTCCAAGGTCTCCGTTAAACACACCTGTCTCATCAAGCTGATAATTATTTACCCGCTGACAAACCCGATCCCCTAGCCTAAACTCCCCCTGCCCTATGACTATTTTCTGCTCTGCATCGATCTGATCTATTGGATTTAATTTGTTCTGAAGCTTGGCATTTAAAGCTAGTGTGCCGAGCGGCCCACGGTTAGTTGGTGTTAATAACATTATCTCTGTGGGCTTAAAACCAAACTTGGCTGGAATCTGCTCAGCAATTAATTTTTCAATTAATGTCGCTGCCTCCTCTGCCTCGGGCCTAGATATAAAATAAGCGTCTGATTTAATAACACCATCCGGCATCGGAATCTCCGGCACAATGCCGGAATTAATTCTATGTGCAATCTCATTTATAGAAGATTCACTTGAACGCCTGAAAAGCTGGGTTAAGGTTACGGTTTTTATATCCTTTAATGAGGTTATATCTCCGAAGACCCGTCCTGGCCCAACTGAGGGGAGCTGATCCTTGTCACCAACCAATATAAGCGTGGTGTTTTTTGCGATAGCTGAAAAAAGATGCAATGCCAGCTGAATATCAATCATTGAAGCTTCATCAATAATAATCAGATCAGCCATTAACGGATCGTTCGGCCCATGCAAAAAATGACGTGTAATCGGATCAAATCTAAGTAAACGATGAATCGTGCTAGCAGGCAACCCACACACCTGACTCATACGCTGCGCCGCACGCCCTGTTGGCGCAGCCAGGAGAAGCCTTTTTTTTGCAGATTTAAATAGGCTTGTTAAGGCTCTAATAATGGTTGTCTTACCGCATCCTGGACCACCTGTAATGACCAATAGCGGATACTGCGTTGCGGCCTTGACTGCCTCAGCCTGCTCATAGCTGAAGCTTACTCCGAGCTCTGCAGCCGCACGCTCCAAGCTCTTCTCTACCTGCGTTATTGTAATATCAGGATGCTCATTAATCGTTGCGCGTTTAGCTAGAAATGCAGCCACAAAGTTCTCTGCATGGTCCAGATATGACAAAAATATATTGCCCGAACGGATCACTATCTGCTCCTCACGGACCAGATCCTCAAGATGCGGAGAGAGATCCTCCTCATCCGGCAGCCCTAACAGGATGCGTGCCTTTTCAAACAGATTACTCTGCGGCAGATAGCAGTGCCCATCCTCAGTTGAACGCTTTAAGGTATAGAAGAGCCCGGCCTTTAAGCGCTCAGCAGAGGTAGGCTTAATACCAAGGTTTAGAGCGATAGTGTCGGCTGTCAGAAATCCTACCCCCCAGAGATCCTCTGCCAGAACATACGGATTTCGGGAGAGAGTCTCGATCGCACGATTACCGTATCTGGTATAGATCTTATTCGCCAATCCGGTAGAGATGTTATGCTGCAACAGAAAGCGCATTATCTCCCGCACATCCTGCTGCTTACCAAGCGCCTCTACAACAATTTTCGCCTTAGAGGCTCCTAAACCTGGAACCTGCTTTAAACAATCCGGTTCTTTTATTATTTTTTCTATAGCGTCTGCACCTAAAACCTTGATAATTTTTTTAGCCGTTTTCTCTCCGATCCCTTTGATCATTCCACTAGAAAGGTATTTCTCAACTCCATCCGCTGTCGTAGGTGTTGTCTCAGTTATTGAAATGGCGTTTACCTGACGCCCAAATTTTGGGTGCTCCTTTATATACCCGCGCACAATAATGTTGCTTCCAACATTTGCTGTGCCCTGGATACAGGTACCAACTACGGTAAGTTTGTCATTCATCTCAGCGACAGCTAGCTGTATTACTGAATATCCGTTTTCTGGGTTTCGGAAAGTGACACGGCTTACTACACCGCGAAAGATCTGTTCATTTATAAAGCTCTCTGTCATTGATTGGATAGCGCATAGCATACATTAAATTAAATACAATTTGTAGGGGCAGCACCTCTGCGCCAGCAACGCCAAATGGGGTTTGTAACATCGGAATAATATTGATATATTCGATTAATTCGGAGTACGAATATCTGTTCTCTGATCTCAGACTTACAAAGGATTTTACATGATTGACATCGTACACTTTCGAGAAAACTCAGAGGCCTATGCTGAAGCCTGCCGCAAGAAACGAATAAAATTTGATGTGAGCGCATTTCTAGAGATCGATAAAAAATTCCGACAATCCAAGGGCGAGCTTGAGGCTTTGCGCGCCGAGCAGAATGCTTTTAGTAAGGAGATCGCTAAACTTAGTGGACCGGATAAACAGGCAAAATTAGAAAGAATGAAGGTGCTAGCAGCTGAGTTAAAAGAGAAAGGAGAGCAGTTTAAATCTCTAGAGGAGGAATATACCCGCAAGATTCTTCTAATTCCATCTATACCAGCAGCGCGTGTTCCGATCGGGGACAGTGATAAAGATAACGTCGAGATCCGTCGTTGGGGCGATATCAGAAAATTTGATTTCACACCAAAATCACATGTTGAGCTAGGAAAGGCGCTTGACATACTGGATATTGAACGTGGTGTAAAAATCGCAGGCGCGCGCAGCTATTTTCTTAAAGGTGATGGAGCACGACTACATCATGCCGTACTCCGATTCGCTATGGACCTTCTTACGGATCGCGGCTTCACTATTATGGATGTTCCGCACATAGTTAAATGGGAGGCCATGATGGGCACCGGATACTTTCCGGGCGGCGAGGAGCAGGCTTATCATTTAGATGATAGAGATAAGGAGTTTCATCTGATAGGCACCTCAGAAGTTTCAGCCGCTGCGTATCACATGGATGAAATTCTACAGTTATCAGAGCTTCCAAAACGTTACGCGGGATACTCTCCGTGTTACCGTAGGGAAGCCGGCACATACGGCAAGGATGCTGCGGGGGTATACCGAATTCATCAGTTTTATAAGGTCGAACAGGTTGTTATCTGCAAAAACGACCCTGAAGAGAGTGCTCGAATCCATGCCGAGATATTAGGGAATTCTGAGGCCGTATTGCAGGCTTTAAATCTCCCATACCGAGTCGTAGATGTCTGCACAGGAGACATGGGGCAGGGACAGGTATACAAGAACGACATTGAAACATGGATGCCATCCCGAAACGGATACGGTGAAACTCATAGCTGCTCTACGTTACATGAATTTCAGGCACGCAGGCTCAATACGCGTTACAAAGATGAAAATGGCAAAAATCTTTTCTGCCACACTTTAAACAACACCTGTATTGCAAGTCCACGCGCTTTGATTCCAATACTGGAGCTTAATCAGAACGCTGATGGCTCAGTTACAGTGCCGGAGGCATTACGTCCTTACATGGGCGGCAAAGAATTGATCAAGGCGCGTTAAGGAGCTTATGGCCCTTAGTGCAACGATCTACAACTTCAACATATCACTCTCAGATGTAGATCGTGGTGTGTATGAGGAGCTAAAACTTCAACTTGCTCGCCATCCATCTGAAACTTTGCCATATCTCCTAACCCGTCTCATTGCTTATTGTCTCGAGTACCGAGAAGGAATCTCGTTTACAAAGGGGCTCAGTGAGGCTGATGAGCCTGCAATCTGGGCACATGACCCAACAGGACAGCTAAGTTTATGGGTTGAGGTTGGACTGCCTAGCGCGCTACGGCTCCATCGCGCAGCCAAAGCCGGGGCCGAGGTCTGCGTCTATACACACAAGAATGCAGAGACGCTACTAACACAGCTCTCGGGCGAGCGCATTCATGACGCACAAAATATAAAAATTTACAGCCTTGCCTCCTCCTTCCTAGATGAAGTTTCCGCCTTAGTCGAGCGCCGCAACAACCTATCGATATCAGTCTCAGAGAGGCAGATATATATTAGCATTGCGGGCAGGGAGCTGACCGGAGCTCTACAAACACACCCCCTGCTCAATACCACTCAGTAATATTTCTCAATAAATCCAACTGATATTCTGACTTCACAGAGCCCCCTTTTCAGTGGTACGGTAGTGTTCATTCTTTACTTTGTATGGAAATTTATGAAATTTATTAGAACGATACTCCCTCTTTCACTATTACTGACTCTCTCAGCTCTTTCCGCATACGCCGAGAACGCACCACTCGACTCAGAGATGAAAAAGGTAAGTTATGCCATTGGAAACTCAATGGGCATGAGCCTTAAGTCTCAGAAACTAGAGAAGGATATTGACCTCGCGAGTCTTCATAGCGGAATTACAGATGCCGTTAAAGGTAGCAAGACTCTCATCACAGAAACTGAGATGCAGCAGGCGCTGCAGGGCTTACAAGCCTCAATGATGAAGAAGATGCAGGAAGCTTCAGCCGAGAACAAAAAAGCATCAGATGCATTTCTTGCCAAGAACAAAACAGCGCCCGGTGTAAAAACAACGGCATCCGGTCTGCAATATCAGATAATTAAAGAAGGTAGCGGCCCCAACCCAAAGCCAGAGGACTCGGTAGAGGTGAATTACCGTGGCACCTTAATTGATGGTTCTGAGTTTGACAGCTCATTTAAACGGAACCAAACAGTAACTTTTCCGCTTAACGGCGTGATTAAAGGCTGGACCGAAGGAATACCGCTTATGAAAGTTGGTGGCAAAGCTAAGTTTTTCATTCCTGCGGAGCTCGGCTACGGACCAATGGATCGTCCAAAAATTCCAGGAAACTCAGTATTAATTTTTGAAGTTGATCTAATATCTATCAAGGGTTAAGCGAATAACCTTGCCCTGTGCGAGCTGCCGTTCGCACCTGGGGCGGATTACCATCCGCCCCTATGCAAATAAATTGCAAAAATAAAAAATTATTGGGTAGGGGCAGACGGCAGTCTGCCCAAGATGCGAGCAGCAGCTCGCATACAAATTACCTGCTAATTCGTCTACGGACTGGAAGTCCGCGGTCCCAATAGCTTTTTAGAAACGCACTATCTTGATACGAAAACTATTCTAATTGATATGCAACCGCAATTTTCTCTCTCCAGCTAATAGGTATGCCGTTAGATGTGGCTGGCTCAAAACGCCAAGATTGAAGCAATGTTCTCTTTGCAGATTCATCACAATCGGCGCGACCTGAGCTCTTTAGAATCTGAACCTCCCCTACCTCTCCATCAGATCCAATTAGGACACTTAATTCCACCCGCCCCTCGAAACCTGCCAGCCTTGCTGCACGGGGATAAAGCGGCTTAGGTGCTGCTACTAGACTTGGGCCACTCTCACCAGTAGATCCTAGTGTCGATCCAACTGGAGACTGCGATCCCACTTTTCTATTAGCAGTAAAAGCAGCTTGTGCTAGCGGTGGTGTTTGCCGTTCAGGTTTTATGAGTTTAGGCACCATCCGAGTTGTTGATAAACTTACCTCTGGCTGCGGATCGCTCTGCACCGAAGAGAGCTCTGTCACTTTTTCTAAAACCGGCTCAGGTTGCGCGACTACCAAAGATACAAACGTAACCTCCCCTGCCCCAACTCTCTCTGCACCAACTAATTTAGGAGGCCTAACATGAACATCGATGAGTAAGGCAAGTGCAACTGCGTGCAGAAGAAATGAGGCTGAGAACCCAAAAGTGTGAGATGATAATAAAATTGGGAGCTGCCGCATGGCCGACTTTTCAGCGGGCAGCACAGTCTTAATGGTTGTATCAATTGACATACTGATCTGTGCTCTTACTATTATAATACCTCATATTTTCATACATCTATATCTGCATGAGAGAGAATTTCAGTAATTTTTCTCTCTATTCTCAAGAACTGTCATGGCTTTGTCACAACTTGCTGCTTAAATCAAGATTTTCTGAATTTCCCTTATTATACAGAACTATTTAGGTATCAAGTCTTGACTGTTAACGTTACATAAAATATTAGCTCTGTTGTATAAATTTTCTTGAAAAATAAATTTTAAAAAGTATCACGGGAGAGAATCGCAAGATGAATTTTTCAAAACTTACTCTGGCTACATTTGCTTTATTAATACCGGCTACAGTCTTTGCTGAGCCAGCAACGACTCCCCCGCTCGAGGTAGTCGTTACAGCCGGACGCGGACTGGAGCAGAATCCGCTTGATGTCCCACAGAGTATCACTGCTATTACACGTGAGGAGCTTGATTCTAGAGAGGGTGCTGATCTTGATGATATTATCCGACAGGAAGCGGGAGTTGGGATGGGGCCTGCTGAGGGAAACCCGAACTACTGGCAGGAGGGCTTTACACTGCGTGGACTAGGAGCACAACGTGTTCTTACCCTTACAGACGGTGTACGCCAAGCAGGTCAAGGCATCGGCTATGGTGGCGGCAATATGAGCCTATACGACAGTTACGGAGTTGAGAGGATTGAGATACTAAAAGGCCCAGCCTCTGTTTTATACGGAACGGATGCATTTGGCGGCGTAATCAATGTAATAACGCGAGAACCGGAACGCCGATCTGAGTACGGGACTAACATGGGAGGTCGCTATACTTTCGACGGCGCCAGGGATTCACATCGTTACGGCGCCTACATTGATACAGGAGATAGCAATTACGGCTTAGTATTAGGCGGTGGTTATTACGATGCTGAGCGACCTAACCTGCCTGATGACGAAGAGGCAAATGGCGGTTCCTTTTCAAACTACGGCTTCAATACAAAATTCGACTACTACTTTAACGCAAATACTAAAGTAAGAGTCATTGGTAACATAGATCACAATGACGATGTTGTAGTGGCTGACTCCGTATTACCATTGCCGATTGCTGTATTTGGACGACCTGGTAGTTCACAGATAATTTCTAATCCGCTGTATTTTGAATTCCCACAATACGGCCGCTCTCTTTTCGGTGCGGAGATAGAACGTACTAACTTAGATGGGTTTTTTAACACAGTTACAAGCGGAATCTTCTGGCAGCAGACATACCGTCGCTTTCATCGGGAAACCGCTTTCTATCCTACCTTTAGTCCAGGCTTTGCTGGCCCTCCAACATTTGTTAACACATCGGCTTCAATTACTCGCTCAGTAGTTGATACAGATGACCAAACCGATACTATCGAGTGGCATACACAAGCACGCGCCAAGGTTGCCTCCCATAACCTGATTGCAGGATTGGATGTAGGCTTTGATCAGGCAGACCTACCTGAAATAGAGAGGCAGACAGTGGTCGCCCGTGCCGGCCTAGGTGCGATTACCGCTGGACCGGAGACTGTTATAAGTCGTAAACGTGCAGATGCCGAACAGGTAAGGGTCGGTCTATATTTACAGGACACTTTCACAGTTAATGGCATCGACATCATTCCTGGTGTTCGTGGAGACTACTACGGTGTCAAGGACTCAGTTTCTGATTACGATGATGATGAGTACGGCTTAAGCGGCAATCTTGGTGCAGTTTATAAAGCACATGAGAGTGCATCATACTATATGAATCTAGCATCCGGTTTCCGAGCCCCGGATCTAGGGGAGCGCTTTCAGAACGGCATCGTAAACCTTGCTGTGCCAACAAGACTGATCGGCAAAAACGATCTTGAATCAGAGCGCGCTTGGACAGCCGAGATCGGATCCAAACATGATTGCGACAGGTTTATCTTTGATTTTGCAACCTATGTTAACTCGATCGAAGACTATATAGGCACCGAGTCTTTAGGGGTGGTAAATGGACTACTAACAGATCAGTTTGTTAATGTAGGTGGGGTTACTTTATACGGCACTGAAGGTTCAGTAACATATAAAAATAGTGAAAACTGGAGAACCTACGCTAACGCGGCTAGAACCTGGGCTGATCATACTGATAAAATAGATGTAACAAACTGGGTGTTTAACTATGGCAGCACTTATTTCTTTGGAATCTCCAATTCTTTTGTTAGTAAAGTTTCAGCCACTATTGAGGGACGTACTGTTCTAGACTCAGATGATAACACCGAAACAAGCGGTCGTGACCAGTTTCAAGCCGGCTCTTTTACAACTGCGGACATACTACTGAACTTAGATCTAGCGACTAAGAGCTGGGGTCGTACTCGCATTATCTCCGGTGTTCGTAATATATTTGATCGGAGATATCAGGAGCCATTCTTCCCACAGAATCAGCCAGGGATAAATGCTTATATTGGGGTTGAGGTGGATTATTAATCACCTTACTGGGACCGCGGCATATTGCCCGCAAACGAATTGGTTGCCACTACGTAGCGGGCTGGAAGCCCGCGGTCCCAGTGGACTTGATCCGTCGAAACTATACCTATACGGACAGTCCAACAAAAAACTCCACATTACCATCCCTACCTGTAATCGGAGACTTGCAGCGACCAAAAACAGTAAAACCGTGAGCGCTACACCAATCTAGAATATCAGCTACGATTTTTTCATGCAGAGCAGGATCGGTAATCAACCCTCCGTCTTCAACAAGCTCTGACGGCGCTTCAAATTGAGGCTTTATCAGTGCGACAACACGCCCTTGCGGCTTAAGCCATCCATGTACTGCGGGCAGGATAAGCTTTAACGATATAAATGATACATCAATTGTTACAAAATTTATTTTCTCTGGGAGGCTGCTCAGCGTGCGAGCATTTGTTCTCTCCATTACCACAACCCTACTTTCCTTCCGTAGCTTCCAATCCAACTCACCAAATCCAACATCGATGGCATAAACCTTCTCAGCCCCAGCTTGTAAAAGAACCTCTGTAAAGCCTCCCGTTGAAGCCCCCACATCTGCACACACCAAGCCTGCAACCGAAAGTTTAAATTCATCTAGTGCGCCTTTTAGTTTAACTCCGCCTCTACTAACGTAGGGCTTACTTTCTTTGAGCGAGAGTACAGCATTAGCTGGCACCAAAGTTCCAACCTTATCAATGCGATCCCCATCAACAAGCACAACTCCTGCCAATATCAAAGCCGCTGCTTCCTTCGCACTCTCTGCTATGCCAGTGCTGACGACTAGTTCATCTAAACGTACTTTTTTGCTTTTCTTCATTCCCTACTGTATATACCACTCAAGTAGAAAATTATGAATACGGCGCTTGAAACACTTTTTAGGTTTTTAACAGAGGAACAGGTCAATATACTCACAAGCGCGACCAGGATAGGTTTTCCTCGAGCTGAGTTTCACCCAAAACTTACCACATTAAGCTCTAAAACACTCTATTTACAGCAGAGCTTCAAACCTGAAGTCGACAAACTCTTACTGCACGGCCTTACGCTTTCAGATGATATTGGAGCAGAGCTTGATTTAGCCCTCTTTATCCCGACCAGACAACGGATTGAGAGCCTCGCCTGGATTACAAAACTGTATCAGCGGCTCAAGGTGGGTGGAAGACTTGTTGTATCTGCCGAAAATACATTAGGCGCTAAAAGTTACAGAAAAAGTCTGGGCCTCCTTGGAACTGAGGTCAACTCATGGTCGAAGAGTAAATGCGTGGTTAGTTGGCTAGAAAAAAGTTCGGAAAGTAGCGTGCCTATCTTAGAAGAATGGGCCGCAGCTCTTGCTGAACAGAAGATTGATGGGACCAACTTCATCTCTAGACCTGGAATCTATGGATGGAATCAGGTGGACGCAGGTTCAAAGCTTCTACTGTCAGAGATAACATATCCACTAAATGGTGATGGGGCGAATCTTGGTGCGAACTACGGACTGATAGCGCACGAGCTTATCAGCAGAAACCCAGAGCTACGTTCTATAACATTATATGAGGCCGAGAAGATGGCTTTAGATCTAGCGCGCCGCAACCTTGCCGACCTTAACACTCGTATAAAGATAAATTATGAGTGGGCTGACATCTTCACCCTCTCCGAGAAAAGACGGTACGACTGGATAGTTACCAATCCGCCGTTTCATGGAAGCCGCGGCGAGGATCTTAGTATCGGCTTTCAGTTTATTCGCAAAGCGTCCCAATTGGTAAAAGCTGAAGGGACAGTGTATATGGTTTTTAATGATCACCTTCCATATAAGCCCGTACTAGAGCAATACTTTGAAACTATCCGTGAATTAAAAAATATAAAAAGCTTTCGGGTAGTTAAGGCTCTCAAACCAAAATCTTAAAGAAACATCTAGATCTTTTCATCGATATAACTGGTATATGCGAAATATTTATCTAACTGCCTCTATATTTGGAATTGCCTTCTGTATTCTTAGAGCATTGATTCCAGAACCTCCGCCAAAAAATGCAGTAGTCAGAGCAGCAGTCGATGAGGCTGAAGATATCTTTGCCTATGGACACAGGATCTCTCTTAAGAATGCAACTATGTATGAACTTGAGCTTATTCCAGGAGTTTCAGATACTCTGGCGAAAAATATCCTTGAAGATCGGGAGAAGATTATAAAAAAAGCTATAACTCTCCCTCCTAAAGATCGTCATACGGCTTTGGAACTTGCACATGGTATAGGTGTAAAAACTGCAAAGAAGCTAGATCGCTATCTAGAGATTCAATAGTTTTGACTTAGGAGGTTAGAAAAAATAAATGTATCAATATACGCTCAGACATGGGTCAGATTTGAATTTTATTTAGGTGGGGAAAACCGCAGACACAGCATGACTATGTCGAGGATTTTCCCCACAGAAAAAAATTCAACGATGCCCCATGGATGAGATGCAGATTGTGACATTTATTTTTCTAGCCGCCCAAGCTCCCTCCAACCTCCGCTCTTCATCCATTCCTTAAGTAGATCGATCGATGGGTGCCGCTTCTCAAGCTCTTTAAACTCCTTGCCATGCCAGGCACGCCGACTCCCACGGCCTAAATATCCTACCCGATCTTCCAGAACTGCATGACACATCTCATGATATAAAATCGGCTCCAACCATCTCTCTCCCAGTTCATGAGCGAGCTGACGTGCTACATTAACCTGATGTTTTTTAATATTACATGAGGCTAGTACCCTCCTCTGACGACGCCTACTCCAGCAAATAAGATATAGATCAAGATCAGGATGGTTAGGGAAATACTCTAAACGCAGCTTTAACCAGATACTTTTAAGCCTTGCGTCCTCTCGATAGACGATTCTCCGTACCTGCCTGCGGGCTATTCTTGAGGTCACACTTTTTATAGTTAGCTTAATGGATCTAAACACTTTATCTGTAGAATAACCTACAATCTGAGAAGAAGTCACTGCAAAACTATCTTGTTGATTAGAAAATTTATACTTCTACTTACTAAATAGCTTAAGAGATTCCTGATTTGTTGCCCTAGTGTCGACTAAAAGTTCTAGATAGGCTTTACGATCTAGTTTAGGCATTTCATCTCCTAGGAAAGCAACACGCCAGCCATGCGTACGGGGTGAACGATGGTAAACTAAGGATTCCTTAAAAGCTGTGACTGAGCATGCTCGCGTCCTGGATATTCTTCCACCTGGAAGTCTAATTTCTATACCGCTATCATTCAGTGCCAAGCTATAACCGAGATGATCCTGATAGCGAGAATCAAATCTGCTGGCTAATGGATTCTCATCTACATGAAACTCTCTACAGTCATGAGGAATATTTGAGACTAAAAGGTGGGCCCGAAAAAATGGTGCATTAGTTGCACGTATTAAAGCCAACTGTACCTCCTGAAATAATTGTGCTACCTCCCCACAGCACACTTCTCCAGCAAATCGGGCAATATCAGCTTGTAGTCGTGGTTTAAGTAGATGCGCTTGCCTTGCCGTAGTAATATACTCAAGGCGCAATTCAGGCATTACATAGTTAAACCCCCCATCTTGAACCACCTTTCTACCTACTCCTAAAGCCAGAACTGCAACAGCCCTAGCCTGTCTTGGAGTTAGTGAAAAGTTATTAGTAAGAAAATGGACCTTATCAGCACGAAGGGATGGGATCTTTGCACTCAATAAGTCTATAGCTGTGGGAGGCGAAGGAGGGTCATTTCTTTGAGTTCTTGCACTAGCGTGCTGCATAGAAATTAAGGTTATCAAAAGCGAATCTAGGACCTTTCTTGTATTATAAAGGGATTTTGAACCCTACTCAATATGCCGGGTTAACGTAATTACTTCACTAACCCGTGGCCTGTGCGAACGCGGCTCTACGCGCCTAGTGCTTCGCCAAATAAGTTTTTTCACGTATAGCGCGCAGCGTTGCCCCA